>CANHSW010000085.1 GCA_947463165.1 Cyanobacteriota bacterium | reverse complement strand
GTTATGCCGCCAGCCTGCTGGAGCAGTGCCACTTGGGCTAACCCAGCGAGACTCTGGAAATCGCCAGGGATTACCAGGGGCACCTCAATAAAAACCAAAGTCTATTGATGCCGCAATGGATCTCAACTGGCTGGAGCGGCGAAATGGCGACTGTTCAGAGCCTGCCTAAATGGCGGCCATCGAAATAGCGATTTTCCATAATCTCCTAACAAGAAGTGGTTTTGCAGCAAAGAAGAGGTTCTCTACCCGAGCAGTGGTTTCGGGCCCAAAAACCAGTTTGTTTACAATCGGTTACGATTTTGGTCTTTAACCAGCTGTTTGGCCGTGAGTTCTGGTTCCGTATCGCCCGCAGCTCAAGCCGCGCCCTGGACCGCCGCCGCCATCCCCGACCAGAGCGGTCGCTTGGCCCTGATCACCGGCGCCAACAGTGGTTTGGGGCTGGAAACCGCCCGGGCCCTGGCCGCCAAGGGGGCGACCGTGGTGTTGGCCTGCCGCTCAACCAGCAAGGCCGAGCGGGCCCGCGCCCAGCTGCTCGATGAACTGGCCCGGGAGCCGGCTGGGCTGCCCCATGGCCCCCTGGATGTACTCCACCTCGATCTCGCCGACCTGGACAGCGTGGTGGCGGCGGCGGCCCACGTGGCTGAGCGCTATGGCCGTCTCGATCTATTGATCAACAATGCGGGCGTGATGGCCCCGCCTCGCCAACTCACCCGCCAGGGATTTGAGCTGCAATTCGGCACCAACCACCTCGGTCATTACGCCCTAACCAGGCTGCTATTGCCCTGTTTGGAGCAGCAAAGTGGTGCCCGGGTGGTGCAGGTGAGCTCCGGGGCCCAATACTTCGGCCGTCTGGCTTTCGAGGATCTGCAGGGCGAAAGCCGCTACGACCGCTGGCGCGCCTACAGCCAGAGCAAGTTGGCCAATGTGGTGCTGGCCCAGGAGCTGCAACGGCGGTTAACGGCCGGTGGCAGCGGCGTGATCTGCCTGGCGGCCCACCCCGGTTTGGCGCGCACAAATTTACAGCCAGCCTCGGTGGCGGCAAGCGGCGCCTGGCTGGAGGGCCTGGCCTACCGCTTGCTAGACCCCCTGTTCCAGAGCGCCGCCATGGGGGCCTTGCCCCTGTTGTATGCCGCCACCGCAGCCGCCGCTGAACCCGGCGGTCACTACGGCCCCAACCAGTGGGGAGGCATGAAGGGCTGGCCGGTGCCGGTGCGGCTGGCCCCAGCGGCCCTGGATCCACTGCAGGGCGAACGGCTGTGGCAGGTGAGTGAGCAGCTCTGTCGCCAGGCCAGCTCCGCCTGGGCAGCGGCGGCGGCGGCTGTAGACGCCTCCGGGCCAGGGCTTGGCGGATAGCGGCGCCCCGGCAATTGAGAATCAGGTGCTTGGCGGCCCGACACTTGCAGCCCTGGCAGTTTCTGGCCTGGTACTTAGAAAACTGGCTACAGCGCTCCTAGGATTGTCTGCTATTGAGTAGGCTGCATGCCTCGCGCCAAGGGCTCAGCCGCTGCAAGTCGGGCCGCAGCCAGCTCCATTGCCAACGCCACCCCCAGCTCCGCTGCCAACGGCGATGCCAACAGCCTGGCTGGCCAGGGCTCTAGCGAGCTGACTGCTTCCGCCAAGCTAAAGCCCTCAGCTTTGGCCGCCGATGCCGCGGCCAGTCGCCTGCTCAATGGCGGAAGCCTGGAGGGCGGCAGCCTGGAGGATGTGATCCGGGTGCGGGGTGCCCGCCAGCACAACCTCAAAAATGTTGACCTCACCATTCCGCGCAACCGCCTGGTGGTGTTCACCGGGGTGAGCGGCAGCGGCAAGAGTTCCCTGGCTTTCGACACGATTTTCGCCGAGGGTCAGCGCCGCTATGTGGAGTCGCTGTCGGCCTATGCGCGCCAGTTCCTAGGCCAGGTGGACAAGCCGGATGTGGATGCGATTGAGGGGCTATCACCAGCCATCTCGATAGATCAGAAATCCACAAGTCACAACCCCCGGTCCACCGTCGGCACGGTTACCGAAATCCAGGATTACCTGCGCCTGCTGTTTGGTCGCGCCGGTGAGCCCCACTGCCCAGACTGCGACCGCTCGATCCGGCCCCAGTCGATCGACGAGATGGTGGATCAAATCCTGAAGTTGCCGGAGGGCACCCGTTATCAGCTGCTGGCGCCGCTGGTGCGTGGCAAGAAAGGCACCCATGTGAAGTTGCTCTCCGGCCTGGTGGCTGAGGGATTCGCCCGGGTGCGGATCAACGGAGAGGTGCGCGAACTGGCCGACAACATCGAGCTGGACAAGAACCATGTCCACAACATCGAGGTGGTGGTGGATCGACTGGTGGCCCGCGAGGGCATCCAGGAAAGGCTCACCGATTCGCTGCGCACGGCCCTGAAACGCGGCGATGGCCTGGCCCTGGTGGAGGTGGTGCCCAAGGCCGGCGAGGATTTGCCAGAGGGGATTGAACAGGAAAGGCTCTACTCGGAAAACTTCGCCTGCCCGGTGCATGGGGCGGTGATGGAAGAATTGTCGCCAAGGTTGTTTTCGTTTAATAGTCCCTACGGCGCCTGCACCGCTTGCCATGGCATCGGCTTCCTGCGCAAGTTCACCTTTGAACGGGTGATTCCGGATCCATCGCTACCGGTGTATGCCGCCGTAGCCCCCTGGGCCGAGAAGGACAACGCCTATTACTTCTCCCTGCTCTACTCAGTGGGCGAGGCCTATGGCTTTGAAATTAAAACCCCCTGGAACCAGTTGCTCGATGAGCAGCGCCAGGTATTGCTGCATGGCAGCCAGGAGCCAATTGCGATCCAGGCCGACAGCCGCTATCGCAAAGGCCAAACATACCAGCGGCCATTTGAGGGAATTTTACCGATCTTGGAGCGCCAGTTGGCGGATGCCAACGGGGAGTCGGTGCGCCAAAAGCTAGAAAAATATCTGGAGCTGGTGCCCTGTGCCAGCTGCCAGGGCCTGCGACTGAAGCCAGAAGCCCTGGCGGTGCGGGTAGGTCCCTATCGCATCCATGAGCTCACTGGCACCAGCGTTGGCGAGAGCCTGCGTCGCATTGAGAAGTTGATGGGAGTGGGCGAGAGTGAGGGGGCGGAACCGCTGTTGAGTTCGCGCCAGATCCAGATCGGCGATCTGGTGCTGCGGGAGATTCGCATGCGGCTGAAGTTCCTGCTCGATGTGGGGCTCGACTACCTCAGCCTTGATCGCCCGGCGATGACCCTCTCCGGCGGCGAGGCCCAGCGCATTCGCCTGGCCACCCAGATTGGCGCTGGTCTCACCGGGGTGCTCTACGTGCTGGATGAGCCGAGCATTGGCCTGCACCAGCGCGATAACGATCGCTTGCTGGCCACCTTGATCAAGCTGCGCGACCTCGGCAACTCCCTAATCGTCGTCGAGCACGACGAAGACACAATCCGCGCCGCTGACTATGTAGTTGACATCGGTCCCGGTGCCGGCGTGCACGGCGGCCACATCGTGGCCCAGGGCGATCTGCGCAGCCTGCTGGAGTCGCAGGAGTCGCTTACTGGTGCCTACCTCAGTGGTCGCCGCTCCATCCCCACCCCGGCGGAACGCCGCATTGCTGGATCCCGTCAGCTCACTTTGACGGGCTGTCAGCGCAACAACCTCGCCGGCTTTGATCTGGAGGTGCCGCTGGGTCGGCTGGTGTGCGTTACCGGCGTGAGCGGTAGCGGCAAGAGCACCCTGGTGAACGAACTGCTACATCCAGCCCTAGAACATCGCCTGGGCTTGAAAGTACCTTTCCCCGCCGGTCTAGAAGAGCTGAAAGGAATCAAGTCGATCGACAAGGTGATCGTAATTGACCAGAGTCCAATCGGCCGCACCCCCCGCTCCAACCCCGCCACCTACACCGGCAGCTTTGATCCCATCCGCCAGGTGTTTGCCGCCACGGTGGAGGCCAAGGCCCGGGGCTATCAGGTGGGCCAGTTCAGCTTCAATGTGAAAGGCGGGCGCTGTGAATCCTGCAGCGGCCAGGGCGTGAATGTGATCGAGATGAACTTCCTGCCAGATGTATATGTGCAATGCGACGTATGCAAGGGGGCAAGGTATAATCGCGAAACCCTGCAGGTTACCTATAGAGGCCATACGATTGCCGATGTGCTGGAGATGACGGTGGAGCAGGCGGCAGATGAATTCGCCGCCATTCCCCAGGCCGCCGACCGGCTGCGCACCCTGGTGGATGTGGGCCTCGGCTATATAAAGCTGGGCCAGCCGGCACCCACCCTCTCCGGCGGAGAAGCCCAGCGGGTGAAGCTGGCCACCGAATTATCCAAGCGCGCTACAGGCAAAACGCTCTACTTAATTGACGAACCCACCACCGGCCTCAGCTTCTATGACGTGCACAAGCTGATGGATGTGATGCAGCGGCTGGTGGATAAGGGCAATTCAATTCTGGTGATTGAACACAACCTCGATGTAATTCGCTGTGCCGACTGGATCATCGATCTCGGCCCAGAAGGTGGCGACAAAGGCGGCGAAATTGTGGTGTGCGGCACCCCAGAACAGGTGGCTGAACACCCCAGCAGTCATACGGGCAGATATCTAAAGCAGGTGCTCAAACAGCATCCACCCCAGCCAACAGCGGCCTAAGCAATCCATCAGAAATCATACATATTAAATAATAGCAGCCACATAATTACAGCTCCAGCACTTAGCGGCTCCAAAATTTAGCAGATAAATACCAAAAAATCTAGTATTTAAGCGTCAAATTCTTACCTCTACTTCTCAGCGACGTAAACTATACGATGCTGCAATAAAATTAGAGTATTTGCATTTTTCTGCGGCTGGAATCGCAGAAAAAATTATTTCCTCCGGCAGGGGCCAGCCATGGGCCAGCAGAGGCGAGAGGTCTGGCGATCGCCTCTGCTGGGTCCAGGTTTTGACCTGGGGAAAAACACCTGTAAGGATGGGGAGAAACAAGGCGAGCTGCCATCAGAATCAATCGACGCTTTTCCACAGGGGCGGGAATCTGAGGAAATTGGTATTTTTTCCCAAAAATAAAATCAGCTATCCCCAGGCCTAAACCAGCCATAACCAAGGCCCCAGTTGGCGCGGAAGCCTGTTTCCGCAGATTCCCCAGCCCCTACGACTACTGGTTATTTCTTTTTTAATTTAAAAAATCTATTTCTTTACGTAGAAGCGAGCCGGCCGGTTTGGGGAAAAGTGCGGTTTCCCCGCCCCCCAGCGGGCTGAGCAGGGAGCAAACGGCATTGCAGAATCAGAGGCATCGCTGGGGTGTGGCTGCCGTCTTGGGCACACCAACAGGCCCTGCCCCCACTCCATGAAGCTGGTCTGCTCTCAATCGGAACTGAGTTCCAGCCTGCAGTTGGTGAGTCGAGCCGTGGCTAGCCGGCCCACCCACCCGGTGTTGGCCAACGTGCTGCTCACGGCCGATGCCGGCACCGGCAGCATCAGCCTCACCGGTTTCGATCTCAACCTCGGCATCCAAACGAGCATCCCGGCCACGGTGACCACCAGTGGCGAGATCACCCTGCCGGCCCGCCTGTTCGGCGAAATCGTGGCCCGGCTCTCCTCCGACAGTCCGATCACCCTCAGCTGCGCTCCTGACAGCGAGCAGGTGGAACTGACCAGTCAGTCGGGCAGTTTTCAGATGCGCGGCATGCCCGCCGAAGATTTTCCCGATCTACCCCTGGAGCAGAGCGGCAACCCCATCCGCCTGCAGGCAGACGCCCTGGTGAAGGGGCTGCGGGCGACCCTGTTTGCCAGTAGTGGTGATGAAGCCAAGCAACTGCTCACCGGCGTCCACCTGCAGCTGCACGGCAACACCTTGGAATGCGCCGCCACCGACGGCCATCGCCTGGCAGTGCTGCAGTTGGAAAACGCCGCCGCATCTAAAGGCGCGGATCAGGCATCCACTGATCGCCAAGCTATGGATAGCCAAGGCTTGGATAGCCAAGGTGTAGATCCGGAAACGGCAGCTCAAGACGAAGAACCGTTCGCCGTTACGGTGCCGGCCCGTTCCCTGCGGGAGCTGGAGCGGTTGCTTTCGGCTCGCCACTCCGACGAACCGCTAAGCCTGTTCTCCGACCGGGGCCAGGTGGTGGTGCACTGGGCCGATCAGCTGCTCACCAGTCGCACCCTCGATGGCATCTATCCCAATTACCGCCAGCTGATCCCCGCCAGCTTCACCCGCCGCATCGTGGTGGAACGCCGGCCGCTGTTGGCGGCACTGGAGCGGGTGGCGGTGCTGGCCGATCAACAGAACAATGTGGTGAAGATCAGTGTGGAAGCTGGGCTTGGCAAGTTGCTGATCCAGGCCGATGGCGGCGACGTGGGCAGCGGCTCCGAGGCCGTAGCGGCTGAGATCGCCGGCGATGACCTGCAAATTGCCTTCAACGTGCGCTACCTGCTCGATGGTCTCAAAGCGATGACCGGCGATCAGTTGGCGTTGTCTTGCAACGCTCCCACCACCCCGGTGGTGCTCACCCCCATCGATGAGAGCCGCTTCACCTACCTGGTGATGCCCGTGCAGGTGCGCCAGTAACCGCTTGAGCCTTCCAGATCAGCTGCTGGTACGCGATCTGCTCAGGCTGCGCGTGCGCTGCTCCCAAGGTTTGGACCAGGGGGTGGGGGTGATGGCCTGGATGCATCCGCCGGTCCATCGGCTGCTGGGCTGGGTGAGCCGGCCTTCGCTGTTCACCGATCGCCGCCTGGTGTGGCGGCTGAACCAGCTGCGCGATCTGGGCGAGCTGGAGCTGTTGGTGCAGGGGGAGCCGGCGGAAACCGACAGCGACACGGTGCAGCAGCTGCCCACCCTGTTTGACGCCGCCCTGCTCGATCGCCAGCAGCAGCCCATCGGCAGCTTGGTGGATGCCGCGGTGGATCGCAAAACCGGTCAGATCCTGCATTACCTGGTGAGCCGCAGCGACCCCCGCCTGCCGGGCAGCAGCCGCTGGCGGTTGACCACCGATCGGATCGTCGATCAGCGGCCCGGTTTGGTGTTCACCAACCTGCTATCGCTCGATGATCTGCCCCTGGCCCGGGCCAGTGTGCGCCAGCAACTAATGAGCCGCTCCCGCCGTTGGCGCGAGCAGATGCAAGAGGCCGGCTCCAATTTCGAGCAGCGGCTGGAGGGCTGGCTGGAGGAGCCGCCCTGGGATGGGATCAACCCCCCGGATCGCTCCTCCGGCCAGGCGGATTTTGCCGATGAGCCCTGGGAATGGACCGATGCGAACCCCGGGGAACCCCAGCGCCCCGAGGCCGGCAATGCTGAGCTGTATGAGCAGCCCGATGGGCCGTTGAGCCGATCGAAACGGCGCTCGCCGCTACCGCCCCGCCAGTCGCGATCCCGTGAGTCTCTCCCCCTTGAGCCGCGCCCCCGCCAGCCGCGCCCAAATGAGTCGCGCCCCAGCCAATCCGCCCCAGACCCAGGCGACGATGCCAACGACCCCTGGATTTGAGCTGGCTGAGTTTTAGCTGGCTGGATTTGAACCGGCGGAATTTGAGCTGGTTGGGTTTGAACTGCCGCTGGCGTTGGTCGCTCGGCCACACTGGAGCCAACTGACTGACTGGCCGTGCTGGCTGCTCCCGACTATGCGGTGCCAGAGGCACTGAAAAAGGAAAACCTCAGCCAGGCCGATTACGAAGAAATCTGCAAGCGCCTGGGCAGGGCCCCCAACCGAGCCGAGTTGGGCATGTTTGGCGTGATGTGGTCTGAGCACTGCTGTTATCGCAACTCCCGGCCGCTGCTGCAGGGCTTTCCCACCACCGGCCCCCGCATCCTGGTGGGGCCCGGTGAAAATGCCGGCGTGGTGGATCTGGGGGAGGGCCAGCGGCTGGCTTTCAAAATTGAGAGCCACAACCATCCCTCCGCCGTGGAGCCCTTTCAGGGGGCCGCCACCGGTGTTGGCGGCATCCTGCGGGACATCTTCACGATGGGGGCCCGGCCGATCGCCCTGCTCAATGCCCTGCGCTTTGGGCCGCTGGAAGACCCCCGCAATGTGGGCCTGATGCAGGGGGTGGTGGCTGGCATTGCCCACTACGGCAATTGCGTGGGGGTGCCCACGGTGGGCGGCGAGGTGGCCTTTGATGCCAGCTATTCCGGCAACCCCCTGGTCAATGCCATGGCCCTGGGGCTGATGGAAACCGAGGCGATCGTCTGCTCGGGCGCCGAGGGGGTGGGTTATCCGGTGATCTACGTGGGCAGCACCACCGGCCGCGATGGCATGGGGGGAGCCAGCTTTGCTTC
>CANHSW010000084.1 GCA_947463165.1 Cyanobacteriota bacterium | reverse complement strand
GTGGTCAATCCGTCCTTCACCGGTGAGCACAAGATCGGCGCCGTCTACTTTTTCGGCAAAGCCGCAGGCATCGAGCAGGATGCGAATACCCGGCCGCAGTTCGGCGCCCAGGAAGGCCAAAAGCCCGGCACCCAAGCCTCCGGCGGCGCCTGCGCCTGGGTGATGGCGTACTTCACGGCCAATTGCCTTCTCGATCACGTCAATCGCCCTGGCCAGGTTTGCCTCTAGCTCGTCGATAATCTGGGGCGTCGCCCCCTTCTGCGGGCCGAACATGGCAGTGCAGCCCCGCGGGCCCAGTAGGGGGTTGTCCACATCGCATGCCACCTCAATCCGACTGCTCTTAACGGCCGGATGGAGCTGCGATAAGTCGATGCTGGCTAGCTCGGCCAATAGGCCGCCAGTGATCGGTTCGCGGATCTCACTGCCATCAGCGCGCAGAAACTTGATGCCCAGCGCCTGGGCCATGCCAGCGCCCAGGTCGTTCGTGGCCGAGCCGCCGATCCCCAGGATCAAATGCCTCGCCCCCATGGCCAAGGCGGCGCTGAGCAGCTCCCCCGTGCCGTAGCTGGTGGTGTGCAGTGGATTGCGCTTGGCATCGGGCACGAGGGGCAGGCCGGAGACAGAGGCCATGTCAAGCACCGCCGTGCCCCCCCCATTGATCAGGCCGATTTGGCCAGGCACCTTCAGGCGGTCGCTCGGCAGCGGGCCGGTAGCCTCGAATGAACGCATATCACCGCCTGTAGCGGCAACCAGGGCCTCCGCAGTGCCCTCACCGCCGTCGGCCATGGGTAGGGAGATCACCTCAGCATTGGGCAGCACCCGCGAGATGCCCTCGCGGAAGGCTTCGCACACCTCCATGGCTGTCATCGAACCTTTGAAGGAATCCGGCGCCAGTACAATTTTCATCGGTTTTACCGAACTAGGGCCGCCCAGGCGATTACGATACAAGATATCTCAATAGTGGAAGACTGGATGGTCGCATTCTGTCGGCCATGGCGCCTGAACTACAGCTCGCTTTGGCTGTGAATCTACGGATTTACGGGTCGTCAGTGATCGGCCAGCTTCTAGCCCGGGCAGTCGGTTTTCTTGAACTGCAACTACTTTGTTTGCCATTGATCCGGCATGCGGATCCACAGATCTAGATTGGAGCGGCGGCTCTTGGTGCCAGGGGCTCGATTGGCAATTATATGATCGGCGGAATCGATGGAGTTTGATGCTATTAACTGCCTCAGGCCTGGGGCTTTGACCTGAACAATGTCGCCATCGCCGATCGGCACCAGCGTGGCTGCCAGCAACTGGCCTGCGGCCTGGGCGGCAGTGGAATGCTTGCCAGCAGCAATCTGGCAAGCTTAAAAAAAGGACGTAGACCCTCATACCCCCCGGTTCGGCGCAGCCGAAACGGGGGGCGAAGTTTAACCATTCAACCAAAGCAACCATCCCGCCACAAAAGCGTTGGTTAAACCAGCGTTTTTAACGCGGTCTCCAACAGATAGGCTGCCAGGTTGCTGAGGGAGCGCCCCTCGTCGTCACAGCGCTGCTGCAAATCACAGAAAGCGTTGTGAGGCAGTGTGATTGTGATTCGGCGTGGAGCGCGAAAAGCCAATGCCGTTTGGGAAGAATATGCAGCCATCTTGACCGGATCGGAGGACAACAGTCAGTGTCGTGCCACGGGATTGCTGTAGTAAAGGTCCCTATTTTTAGCTTCCCACATTGGTGAGTCCTGGAAGTTGCCATGAATGTATGAGGCCCCTCAGCCGCAACCTCACCCCCACCCACCCACCCACCCACCCACCCACTCGTCCACCCGCCGACCCGCCCAACCAGATGTCACTGCCATGGGATTTACACAACGAGGGTCTGCCGGCCTTAACCTGTCTCGTGCTCGATCGTCAGCGTTTGGTGGGGCAGGCCGTGGGCGGTTTGCTGGCCGAGCACTGCTCTCTGGAGTTGGTGGGGGTGTTTTCCTCCGTGGCCCAGGCGATTGCCTTCATCGACCACTCGCCGCCTGATCTGCTGCTCCTGGATGTCCATTGTGAAAGCGAGCAGGGGCAGACTTGGCAGGATGCGGCGGCGGCGCTGCGCCAACGGAATCCAGATGGTCGGCTGATCGTGATCACTGATGTGAGCGAGCAGTTTCTGTCCCCGCCCGAATTTCAGCCAATCCTGCTGGGAATTGTGGATAAGCACCACGACTGGGATGACCTGGTGCGGATGGTGACCCGCATGCAGGAGGCCAGTCCGCGCCGATCGCACATGAGCAACCCGCAATGGCGCCTGCAGGTGGATCAGCTCGCTCCTCGCGAGTTGCGGGTGTTTCAGGCGCTGGGTCGGGGTTTGCTCAATAAAGAGATCGCCCAGGCCCTGGGCCTGAGCGTGCACACGGTGGAGACCTACCGCAAACACATCAGCGCCAAGTTGTCGCTGAGCGGAGCCGAACTGATTCGGGCCGCCACGCTGCATCGCTGCACCAACCCGGTGTCTAGGTTTACCGACCCTGCCAAGGAGTGATGACAATCTAGGACCAGCTCTTGAACTTAACCGCGGTAAATCGGAGAACTGCCGCAGTAAATCAGGGCTTCGACATGGGCTGTCAAGAGGCCACTTGAATGGCTGCCAAGATCTGAAAGATGTAGCTTGTAAGGCCAGGATGATTGCCATATGTATATCGAGTGCGATTGTGCGAAATCCCCTGTATTTCAACTCTAGATGCTTTAGTTCTAGATACTTTAGTCCTAGGCGCCTCAGTTCTAGTCACTTTAGATATATCTACTTCAGTTCTGGCAGTCTCAATTCTAGCCGCTTTGACTAGCCATTACAACTATAGCCATTATAGCTATAGCCAGTTTAACTCTGGCAAATTAAGCTCTAGCCAATTTAACTCTAGTTACTTCAGCTCTAGTCGGTTCAGCGCTGGCCAGTAATCATTACGCTTTGATCTGGGCTGTAGCTGGCGGCGCTGATCTGTAGCTTGCGCCATTCTTCGTTGGTGCGGGTGCAGGCAAAGCCGTAGCGGGCGCGCACCCTTTCACTGGCCTGTTCCAGGCCAAGCATCGCCCTGGTTTGCAGTTCGGCTACGCTTAGGGTTTGGCCTGGTTGCAGGTGGTGGAGGATACTGGTGGAAGGGGAATAGAGCTCACTGCTGCGGCCGTCAGGCCATTGCAGTTGCAGTATTACTTCTGGCATGGGAGTGGGATTGCGCAAATAAAGTGGGGTGAGCAAATCTTAAGTGAATATACCGTAAGTGAGCATCCTGCAGGCGGATAGGCCGTAAGCGAGCAAGTCGGAGGCGAATAGACTCCAGGCAAATAGACGGTAAGCGAGCAGGGTGCGGTCGATTAGGTCATGGGTGAATGCGCTTCAAGTGAATGGACCATAGGCTAATTGAGCATGGGCAAATTAGTCATGGGTAAATTAAGCATAAGTGAATGGATTGTGATTGCGCAAAAGTGTTCAGGTGGTCAGGGCGCCAAAGCCGGTGAGCGGCTCGCGGCCGCTCCATAGGCTGTAGCTGTGGCCCCCCTGGCGCAGTTCCAGTTCGCTGTCGCCTGGCTTGAAGTGGCCGATGGTGCCGCAGTGCAGGTCTGGGTAGTTGCGCAGCAATTTGTGTAATCGCTCTAATTGGGGCGGCTCCACAGCCAGCAGGTAGCCATAGCTGGGAAAACAGCTCAGCCAGGCCTCCAGCGCCACGCCAGCGGGCGGCAGGATCGCCTCCAGCTCCAGGCTCAGCCGGCAACCGGCCGCCTCGGCGAACATCGCTCCGGTGCCCACCAGCCCCCCCATGCTGATGTCCTTGGCGGCTAGCACCAGGCCCTGGGCCGCCAGCTGGGCCATCAATTCCAGGTGCTCTCGCAGCAGCTTTGGTTCGGCCTTGGTGGCCGCATCCCAAAACGGATAGTGGCGATAAAATTCGCCGCTGGTGTTGATCAATAGGCAACACAATTGGCCCGGTCTTGCCGCCCTCGCTGACAGCACCCGGGGGCCACTGCTGCCCAGCACCGCCACCGATAGCGCGTTATACGGACTGCGCAAATTGCTGTGGCCCCCCACCACCGGCACCTGGAAGCAGTCGGAGGCGCGGCGCATGCCCGCCAGCAGCTGTTCGGCCTGGTGGTGGTCTTTGCACCAGAGGCTATTCACCACCGCCATGGGCCTACCGCCCATGGCGGCAATATCGCTCAGATTCACCAATACGCCACTCCAACCGGCAAACCAGGGGTCCTCCTCCACCAGCTCCGGATGCAGCCCTTCACAGGCCAGCAGCAACTGGCCCCCCACCGCCGGCAGCAGTGCCGCATCGTCGCCCAGGGCCGCCGCTGCCCCCAGTTCTGGAAAGGGCAGATGCTCAAAACTGCGGGCTGCCGACCGGATGTCGGCCTTGCTGCGCAGGCCAGCCTGGGCCTTCAGCCGCTGGCAGATCGCCTCCAGGGCCGGGGCCGTCATGCCGCCACCAGGGCGGGGCGGCATTCGCGGGCGGGCTGGTAATAGCTCAAATCCGCTTGCATCAGCTGATGGGCCACGCCGCGAATTTCTAATTGCTCTATTGACTGCCAATGCAGCCGCTGAAAGAAGCGCACATTTTGCTGTTGCACTGTTGCTAAAAATTGATCGCACCCCCAGCCATTCGCCGTGGTAACCGCCTTCCAGATCAGGCCCTTGCCAATTTGGTTGTGGCGCCGGAAGTTGATATCAACCCCCAATCTGCCGCCATACCATACCCTGGGACTCTGCTCCAAAATCCTTACCACCCCCACTGCTTGCCCCTGTGCCTGAACCTGCCCCAGGGCTTGCCCCTTTACCTGTTCCGGGGCCAGAGCGTGGTTGATCGCCACAATCGGATAGGCAATTTTATCTAGCTCATCACGGTCTGACGCTTCAAACAAATGCTGTTCTTGGCAAAATATATCGCTACGTAATTGCCAGTAACCGGCCAATAGCGGCGAGCTAGACCGCAGCAGATGAAAGGAAAACCGCTCGGAGCTGGCGGTGGGGGAGAGGCGAAAGTCATCGGCATCTATGCCGATGCCCCAGCGTACCGATGGCGTAAATGCCGCCGGGGCTGAACTAGGACTGCGGCCGATCTCGTGACTGCTGGGATCGATAAAAAACATCGCGATCAGCCCTCCTGTTCAAATAGAGAAAGGGCCGAGCAGGCGCCGCACTTGGCGCAGCCAGCTGCCATCTGGTCGGAGCGCATATTTGACGCCTTCAGCAATTTAGCAACCTCCGTATATACCTCGATCATGAATGCAGTGGAGGGGGCGGGATGGTCCGCCAGTGGCGTGCCGGCAATCGGCACAAATGGCACCACAAATGGGTAGACACCAATTTCTATCAAGCGGCCACTGCAGGCGATCAAGCTGGCGGCACTGTCACCTAAACCCGCCAACAAATAGGTGGAAACCTGGCCCCGGCCAAATACCGCCACCGCCTCGGCAAAAGCCTGTTCGTAGCGCTCCAGGGTCAGTTCTGATTTACCTGGCAAAATCCGCCGCCGCACCTCCTCTTCCACCACCTCCAGATGCATGCCGAGGCTGTCGATGCCGGCCTCTTTCATGCGCCGATACCAGATCGGATCCTCCGGCGGCTCACACTGCCCCTGGATCGGGATCGCCACCCTCGCCTTCACAGCCGCCGCAGTTTCGGCCATCAGCCTGGCCCCCCGGTCTTCGCTGTTGGGCGTACCAGTTGTCATCACCAGTTGGCTGATGCCATCTAGCCGCACCGCCGCCTCAGCCACCTCCGCCACCTGCTCCGGGGTTTTGCGCACCAGGGTGCGGCCAGCCTCCAGCGACTGCTCAATGGCGCAGAACTGGCACGACTGGCTGCGATCGCGAAAGCGGATACAGGTTTGCAACAGGGTGGTGGCCAGCACCGATTTGCCATGCATTAGCGCAATCGAGCGGTAAGGAATGCCCTCCGCCGTAGTCAGCCCGTAGAAGCGCGGCTCCGCCGGAGTCTCCACCCGGGCTAATGGCGCCCCGGCGTCCGCCGCCAATCGCACCTGCCCATCGGCCCCCTGGTCAATGCTGTAAGGCGACTGCCGTGATAGGGCGTTGTAGACGGGCACCATCACCGTGGTGCCTTCGATTGTGAGCGCCCGGTGATCGGAGGGGCCAGCGCCGCCCCGCCGTCCCTGGTTGCCCGCTACGGCGCCATCCACCACCCCCTGCACCTGCAGTTCGGTCACCAGTCGGGCCAGGTCAGCCATGGTGCAGCTCCGCCCCAGGGGCGGCCGGGCCACCGCAGCCAGTTAGGCCAGCGCCTATGGACTCGGGCCCAATTGGCATTGCTTGATCAAGTCCAATTGCTAAATCCTGCATTTGACTGGTGGCCCTGCGGTTGATCTGCAGGCTGAGCAGGTCTGGCCTGCTGTAGTGCCCAACGCTGTCCATCATTCGCTTGCGTTTGGTGATTAAGGAGCGGTCCAATTCAGCGATCGCCAGCCCCTCCCCCTCCGGCAGGGGGCCGGCCAGGTAGCGGCCTTCCGGACTGATCACCGCCGTGTGGCAACCCCCTTGAAAGGCCCGGTGCAGGCTGGTGTCGGCTGTGATCTGGGAGTAGTCGCTCGGATCCAACCAGGCGGTGGAACAGACCACAAAACAGCCGGCCTCCAGGGCGTGGTGGCGCATGGTGACGGCGGTTTGTTCGCTGAAGATCGGCCCCACCAGCGAGCCGGGGAATTGGGCGCAGTGGATCTCCTCCCCCTGGGCCATCAGCGCAAATCTCGCCAGTGGGTTGTAGTGCTCCCAGCAGGCCAGGGCACCGATGCGCCCCAGCTCTGTGGTCACCACTTTCAGGCCAGAGCCGTCCCCTTGGCCCCACAGCATCCGCTCGTGGTAGGTGGGGGTGAGTTTGCGTCGCTTCAACACCAGCTCGCCGCTGGCATCGATCAGCAGTTGGCTGTTGTAGAGGCTGCCGCCATCGCGCTCGTTGATGCCCAGCAGCACATGCATGCCGTATTGGCGGGCGGCGGCGGCGATCTCACTCAGCTCCGCACCGGGTACCTCCATCGCTTGGTCGTAGAGGCGCAGATGGGAAGGCCCCATCAGCAACGCTGGCTCCACAAAGGAGAAGTAGGGGTAGTAGGGCAGAAAGGTTTCGGGGAACACGATCAGCTCTACCCCCGCCTTGGCGGCTGCCGCCATCGCCTCCAGCAATCGGGCCAGGGAACCCTGAAGGCTATGTAGTACCGGCCGAATCTGTGCGGCCGCCACTTTGATTGTGGACGCCATGTAAAGGGATCAAACGGAGAGAAAATGAGCGGGTGTTAGTGGTTGCTGTCTAGATTATGGCCACGGGGCATGGAATCCGTTGGCGGTTGCGTGATGACCATTGAGCCTGTAAATGGTTGGTGGCTACTGGATGGTTATTGGATGAGGTGATTTGATTGACCTGGGCGATGCCAGCAAATTTTGCGCTGCTGCATTGGGTCCAGGCAAATAGGGTTCAAGTGAACTAGACTCGCTTGCCTGGGCTCGGCCGAATTAGACTCGGATGAATTTGATGCAAGCGAACAGACTGGAATTTAATTTGATTTAAATACCTGGTTGGCTGGTGGCTCGCCTTTTCCTCATTTGCCGGGGTTCCCGCTAGCGAAACCCCAGTTGTCAGGGCGCTTGGCCCAAGGGCTAGAAGGGAAACCTGTTTAACAAGCAATCCCAATCAGCGACCTCCACGCCGAACTCCACCAACTCAACCAGTGCCACAACCAATCTCCTCTGGCCAAATCATCCTCGATCAAATCGATTTAGATAAATTCACCTCGATGTAAATAATGGGATCTCAAAAACTCTCAAATTAAATCACTCCAAGATAAATAGTTTCAAGTCAAATACATTCAATTTAAATGCCCTCAAGGCAAATAGGGCCTTGCCAAATGAAACCATGTCAAATGAAGCCCTGGCAAATAGAGCTATGCCAAATGGCATTAACTCAAAGGGTCCAGGTGTCGAGGATGAAGGAGCCCTCCTTGCGATGCATCAAAATTAGATCCATTACATCCAGGGGATTAATTGGTGTAATGCCAGGGATTAGCGCCCCTTCCCCGTGGCCGTAGAGGGCCTGAAGTGCAAAGCGACAGGCATACACTTTCCCCCCTTGATCCATGAACTTCTGGATGCGGGCATTAAAATTGAGATGGCCGTCAAAGGCGGCATCGCCCAGTTTTGGGAAACCCCGCTGTACCCCCAGGGTCACGCCAGGACCGTAGAGCAAAATCGAGGTTTCAAATCCCTTG
>CANHSW010000083.1 GCA_947463165.1 Cyanobacteriota bacterium | reverse complement strand
CTATCTCCTGACCGTAGCGGGCGATCACGGCCTTGTTGGCGGTGACCACGGGCTTGCCGGCGGCAATGGCCCTGAGGATCAAGCTGCGGGCGGGCTCCAGTCCCCCCATCACCTCCACCACGATGTCCACCGCCGGGTCGTCCACCACGGCGTTGGCATCGGTGGACAGCAGTTCGGCGGGCAGCTCCAGAGCTCGCGGCCGATTGAGATCGCGCACAGCGACCCGCCGCAACTCCAGTTCGCCCACCAGGGGATGGCGGCCGCTGGGGCTGGCCAGAATGCCGGCAACGCCTGCCCCCACCGTGCCGAGGCCGAGCAAGCCGATGCCGATGGTCATGCGCTGGGAGTGGCTGGGGTTTTGATCCTATAAATCATGCCGCCAGGGCCTGGGCCTGGGCCTGCATCAGCTTGAGGATGTTCAGGAAGCCATTGGCCCGCGAGGGGGTGAGGCTGGCCTGCAGCCCCGTGGCGGCGATGAAGCTGGGATCGATGGCGATCACCCGCTCCGGGCTCAGCCCTTCCAGCCCCTCGATCAGCAGGGCCAGCAGTCCCTTGGTGATCACCGCATCCGCATCGCCCCGCCAGTGGATTTTGCCCTGCTGCAGCTGCCCCACCACATAAACGTTCGAGACGCAGCCCTTCACCTTGAAGGGCTCATTGCGAAACTCTGCGGGCAGGGGCTCCAGTTTCTTGGCCAGCCAGAGCACGTACTCATAGCGCCGTTTGGGATCGGTGCTGCTGGCCAGGCGCGCCACGATTTGATCGAGGTTGGCACTGCCACTGCCACTGCCACTGCCACTACCAGTGCCGCTAGCACTGCCACTGGTCATCGTTGACTGCTCATCGCTCACTGGTCAGGGCTCACTGGTCAGGGCTGACCGGTCATTGCTGAGCGGTCATCGCTCAATATTCAACTTTGGCTGCTGATCGCTCGCTATTGATCGGCCATCGGCTCACCGGCCCATCGCCAAGGTCATCGCTGCCGGCGTCGGCTCCAGCGCCAGCCGCCGCAGCCCGCCAGCAGCGTTAAGCCCGCCAGGGCCAGGGGCTGGGCGCCAGCCAGCAGGCCTTGGATCGATAAACCGCCTGGGAACCAGCCAGGCTGGGTACGACTCAGCTGGGCGGCGCCCCGGGCCGGCAGTTCCAGGTAGTCGCGGTGGCCCAGGCCTCGATCCACCTGCAATTCCCAATCACCGCCCGCCGCCCCCGGCAACTGGAAGCGCAGTTGGCCCCTGGCATCGGTGTGACCAATCTCGATGCCCGCACCGCCGCTGGGGGGTACCAGGCGCACCGCGGCGTTGCTGGCCGGTTCACCGTTACCAAAGCGGCTTTCCAGCCGCAGGGTATTGGTGAGGCCGCTCAGTCGCTCCAGGCTGCTCTCGATGGCGTGGGCCCTGGCAGCTGATTGGCCGCTGGCCAGGGCTAAGGCCGCGCCTAGGGCGGTAGTGCGCAGGGCCAGGCCAAAAGCTCGGTTCACGGCGAATAATGGTGCGTGGGAACAGGCGCTCACCAGTGAAAGCGGGTTTACCAGTGAAAGAGGGTTCACGGGGAAGAGGCGCTTCAGCCGGCTTTCCAGCGGCTGTCGGAACCCTTGCCGGCCTGCACCATGCGCAGCATTGAGTTCACCATCATCGACAGGGCATCATTGCCGGCGCCGCGGGCCTGCAGCTCGGCGGCGATCACCCGATCGGCGGCTGATTGATAGAGGTCACTGGAGCGACTCTGAACCGTGAACGAGGGAGGGGCGGCAACTCTGTTGATCGGAAGTGAAGCGAAGAGATCCAAAGCCGACGCCTGTACTCGGGGCTGTTATCGATCCTTGCAGATAAATCCGCCCACTGAGGCCAGGGTTGATGTGATTGGCAAAGTTTTGGACAATGCTTTTGGGGGGTGCCCGGGGCCCGTAGGGAGCTCGTCCCTGGTGGGGCAGCAGCAACCAGCATTGGCTGGGCAGCTAAAACCAATGCAGGCCGTTTTCGTCGATCCAGCCATCTAGGGGCACATCCCAGGGGTCTTGGGGCAGGGTCGGCGCCAGACAGGCCGCGGGCAGTACCCCCAAGGCCGGTACCGCCCGCCAGCCGGGCTGGGCCCGCAGCCGATCGAACCAGCCACCGCCGTAGCCCAGGCGCAGGCCCCGGCCATCCAGGGCCAGACAGGGCAACAGCAGGGCGGCCATGGCGCTGGCCGGCAGTGGCGGGCAGGCCAGCGGGGCAGCGATGCCGCAGTGATCGGCCGCCAGCGGATCGACGGGCCGCCAGGGCCGGTAGCGCAGGCCCAACTGGGGATCATCTGCTGTGCTGGCGATGGCGGGCAGGGCCAGGCTCCATGTGATCGCAGACGGGACTGGCGCAGGCGGTGCAGGCTCCGGCAGAGCTGGCGAAAGCAGTGCCGAGGAGGGCAGTTCTGGGAAAAGCAGTGGTGGGGTGGAAAAGTTTTGCTGGAGACAGCTGCGCAGGTCTGCTTCTCCGGCCAGGGGCCAATAGAGGCCCAGGATGTGCCCCCGCCGCCCGCAGGCGGAATTGGGCCCAGGAGCCGCCAGCTTCAGCCAATCCGTTTTCAACCAATCCGTGAGTTCCCGGGCCGCCACCGCCTGGATGGCCGCTTCTGTGGCGGGCAGGGCCGCAGCCCGCAGGCTCCGAAAGCGGCTGCGCAGCTCTGGCTTGGTGAGCTCCCCCATCGCCCCTGGCCCCATGGTTGTTGATATCAGCGTTGAAACCAGCCGGTAAGCGCTGTCGCCAGGGCGTCGGCGGCGTCATCAGGGCGCGGTGGTCGCTCCAGCTCCAGCTCCCGCATCACCGCCTCCAGCACCTCCTCCTTGCTGGCGTGGCCGGAGCCGGTTAGCGCCAATTTGATCTGCATCGGTGGGAATTCCGTCGTCGGTATCCGCAGGCGAGCCAGGGTCATCATCACCACACCCCGGGCCTGGACCACGGAGATGGTGGTGCTGGAGCGATAGAAGAAAAATTTTTCCACCACGGCCATCTGGGGCCGCCAGGTGCGCACCAGCTGGCGCAGGTCGCGGGCGATCTCCACCATCCGCTCCCCCTCGCTGCGACCCGGGTCGGTGCGCATGATGCCGCAGTCGAGAAATTGCACCCGGCCGCTGGCACCGCTGCCCCAGGCCATCGGTTCAGCCACCTCGATCAGCCCGTAGCCCACCCGGGCCAGTCCGGGATCAATGCCGAGGATGCGCACCCTTTGTTTTTGCTGTCGCTGGCGCTCAGGCTGCCAGGGCCAGTTCAAAGGCGCGGCGATCGGAGGGTTCGCCCCGCTCAAACACCTTGCAGAAGGTCTTCACCACCCGATCGCCGGAATCGATCGTTTCAAGCGGATCCTTGCGCAGGCGGTGGCGCAGGCAGCAGGCCACCACCCGGGCCACATCGTCTTCGCTCACCTCGGTGCGGCCCTCAAAGGCGGCCAGGGCCCGGGCGGCGCGGTTAGTGACGATGTCGCCCCTGAGGCCATCCACATCCAGCTCGCCGCAGATGCCGGAGATGCGCAGCCTTAGGTCGTTGTCGATCTGCACCTGGCCGAGGCGGTTTTGGGCTTCCACCACCCTCGCCTGCAGGGCGTCTTGTTGGTTTTGAATGGCGGTATTGAAGCCATCGGGGTCGTTGTCGAAGGCTGTGCGCTGATCCACCACCTGCACCCGCAGTTCCGGATCGCGCACCGTGCGCACCTCCACGCTCATGCCGAAGCGATCAAGCAGCTGGGGCCGCAGTTCCCCCTCCTCCGGGTTTCCCGAACCGATCAGCACGAAGCGGGCCGGGTGACGGACCGACACCCCCTCCCGTTCCACCGTGTTCCAGCCGGAAGCTGCTGAATCAAGCAGCACGTCCACCAGGTGGTCGTCGAGCAGGTTCACCTCGTCTACGTAGAGCAGGCCGCGGTTGGCCTTGGCCAGCAGGCCCGGTTCAAAGGCCCGCACCCCCTCACTGAGGGCTTTTTCGATGTCGATGGTGCCGCAGAGGCGGTCTTCCGTGGCCCCCAGGGGCAGGTCCACCATCGGCACCTGGCGCGGCTCCACCGGCAGGGTTTCGCCTTGATCGGCCCGCTGGCGCACCTCGGCGCTCTGCAGATCCGGATCGCTGGGGGAGCTGTTGTAGGGATCGCCAGCCACCACCTCGATTTCGGGGAGGAGGTCGGCCAGGGCCCGAATCGTGGTGGATTTGCCCGTGCCCCGGTCGCCCATGATCATCACGCCGCCGATGCGGGGATCGATCACGTTGAGCAGCAGCGCCAGCTTCATCTCCTCCTGCCCCACGATCGCGGTGAAGGGATAGACCCTGCGCTTGCGGGCTTGCGTCACGGAGCGGTGGTTGGACTTTGCTCGGATTGTTTCACAGGCAGCAGGCTGAGCACCTGGGGTGGGGTGGCATCGGCTGGATAGATCAGCCTCACCCGCAGCTCGCGGCTGTGGCCGGGGGGCAGGCTGATCAACCCCAGCCTTGGGCCCTGTTGGCCGGCCCTGAGCACCAGGTGGAAGGCCTGCTTGCCGCTGGCCTTGCCGCCCTCGCCATCGAGACCGCTCACCTCCACCGTGCCCCGGAACATCACCGCCTTGGCCGGCTGGTTGTAGAAGCGCAAGCCGCCCTGGTTCAGGTCGCCCTTGATGGGCGATTCAAAAGCCAGCTGCAGCTGCTCAGGGCGCTGGCTGCTGTTGCGCAGGGGCATGGTGATCTCGTACTCCACGCCGTAATTGCCATGGGCCGCCCAGGCGGTGCCGGGGTAGAAACGGCGCAGTTCGGCGCTCTGGCTCTGGCCGGTGCCCAACCTGCCCCGCTCCAGGGAGGCGATCGGCCAGGAGATCGGAGCGCTGCTGGTGCTCAGCCAGCGCTGGCCTGGATCGGTGATTCGCGCCCGCCAGCGACTGCCCAGCTGCACGCCGCTGACCCGCGAGTAGATGATCGAACCGCTGGCGCCCCTGGGCGTGGGTAGATGCTCCTTGGGGCTGAGGGGTCCCTGGAGCAGCGACGCCCAGTCCTCGGCCGTCGGCGGTTGATCGCCCTCGCCAAAGCTGGCCAGCAGGGCCAGGTCCACCGGGGCGTCGCTGTTGAGCCGCAGCTGCAGGTTGCGGCCATTGAGCAGCGGATCCAGGCCTCGCACCGGCAGCGGCAGCACCATAAGGGTGGTGGGTGCCGACGGCGTCAGCGTCCAGCTGTCGGGGAACAGACCCTTGGGCCCACGGCTCAGCAGTTCGGTGGCCACGCGACTGCCGGGCCCGGAATAGGCGGGTTCAATGCCCTGGGGCAATATCGCCGGCAGCGGCAGAAACGGGGCGCTGGGCTGGCTGGGATCCAGCGATTGGGACAGGGCGGTAGCCCCATCCACCAGCCGCAGGGTGGTACTGCGGTTGCCGCGGGGTTGGGCCAATACCGCCAACCACATGGTGGAGCTGGAGCTGGCGGGGGTGCCGGCATAGACGTGGTGGCTGAATAGATCAAAGCGACCATTCAGCGGTAGATCCAGGTGGGCGGCGGGTACGCCCCGGCCACTGCCGTCAAATGTGGAAAGCAGAATCCCGGGCCCGCTGATCAGCTCGGGATTGTTGTCATTCACCATCAGCACCCCATCGAGACCGCCCGGCAGGGGGGCCACCTGCTGGGGCCGCAGCTGGGTGGTGGCAGTTGGTTTGATCGTGGGCGTGGGCGTCTGGCCCTGGGCCGCAGGCAGACTCGCCAGGGCCCATGGCAGGGCGGCCAAGACCGCCAGGGCAGCAGGGCGCAGGAGGGAGCGGTGGCTGATCATCGGCGGCAGCAAAATAATGGTGTAAAAGTAGTCATTGGCTTAAAGACACTCATCAACTTAAAGACGTTCATCTGCTTCAAAACGGTTGTTTCCGGATAGGCTCATCAGCTGCGGTTATGGCTGGACGGCTGGCCGGCTGTTTGGTTGGCTGGCTGGCTGGGTTGTTGGTTGGTTGGCTGGGTTATTGGCTGGTTGGATAAGTTTTGGTGCCATCGCTGCCGCCATGGCTCTGATCAGGTTTGTTGAGCGGGGATCGTTGAAGGGGCCTTTCACCATGAAGGCAGCTACGGCTCGATGGCCATTGGGCAACTCAATCAAGGCGGCATCCGAGTAGGCGATACCGATATCGCCAGTCTTGTTATAAACGCGGATCCCGCGTTCCTGCAGGTCGCTGTCGGGATCGGCGCTGTCCCGCTTGCCCAGCCCTTGCAAAAGGCCTAGGGGGATCAAGGTATTGGTGTGGGATTGGGCCATGATCTCGCGAAACAGATCCCTGCTTCTGGGGCTGAGGGCCTGGCCGATGTCCACCAGGGCGATGCTGCGGGCCAGGTCGCGGGAGCTGCTGGTGTTGGTGCCTTTTAAATCCGGTAGCCAGGTATTCACCGCGGTGGCGTTCAGCCCCATGGTTTGAAAGCGGGCATTCAGCAACTCCTTGCCGCCCAGTCGCTTGATCAACAGATTGGTGGCGCTGTTATCGCTCACCCGGATCATCTCAGTGGCGGTTTCGTAGACGGGGAAGCTGGTACCCAGGGGTTTGCTGGCCATCCAGCCGGCACCGCCGGCCTGCACCTCCGCGGTAAGCGGCAGCGATTCGTTCCAGCGCAATTTGTTGGCATCGAGATCCTGCAAAGCGGCCAGCAGGATCGGGTTCTTGATCGAACTGGCGGCTGGCATGGCCAAGTCGGCATGCAGGGCGGCGTAGCGACCGTCATCGAGCACCAGCAGGAAGGCGGAGGCCTGGAACTTGCTTTGGCCGGCGGCCAGCTGGGCCCAGCGCTTGCTCAGGTCTATGAGTTCGCGCCGCGGTTCGAAGCTGCCCTGGGGGGCATGGGCCAGGCCCTCCAGGGGCCCCGGCCCAGGGAGCTTGCTGGCGGGCGTACCCGGGGCGGCGCCGCTGGCCAATTGGGGCGCCAGCAATTTCAAGCTGGTGCCGGCAAGCACCCCCAGGCCGATGCCCAGCACGATCAAGCGCAGCAGCAGGGCCAGGGGCTGCATCCAGCCAGGCCGTTTAGGGCGGGACGGGCGACTAGCCGTCACGATTGATCCGCATGGAGCGCCATGAAGCTAGGGGTTGCGGTGGCGGCTGGCCCAGCGCAACTGGCTGACCATGCCGCGCAACAGGGCAACTTCTGTTTCGCCAATTTGGCTGCGCTGCAGCAGTCCCCTCAGCTTGGCCATCCGGGCATGGGCCGTGTGGGGATAGAGAAAGCCCACATCCAGCAACAGGGATTCCGCAGCGGTGAACAGGTCCTCCAATCGATCGCGGCGGGCCGGATCCATTGGCATGGCCACTAGGGGCAACCGAGTTGGCGAGTCAGCCGAGGCCATGGCCACCACCCGCAGTCTTTGCAGCACAACTGCGGCAGCCTGGGCCAGGTTGAGGGAGCTGTAGGCGGCGCCGGTGTCGATGCAGAGCAGCTGGCCGGCCAGCTGCAATTCGTCGTAGCTGAGGCCCCGATCCTCCCGACCAAAAACCACAGCGCCAGAGGTTGCCCCGCAAGGGCCGCTGGCCGCGCCGCTGCTGGCGTTAGCCCCCTGCCACAGCCAGCCCAGGGCCGTATCTGGATCCAAGGGCGCCAGCGGTTCCCCCTCTCCCCGGCCACTGGTGGCCACGACGTGACGGCAATCAGCCAGGGCCTCGGCCAGGTTGGCGAACAGCTGGGCCCCCTCCAGCACCGCCCGGCCGTGCACCGCCATTTGCAGGGCCTCTTCGCCGAGATGGTCGCAGCGCGGCGCCACCAGCCTCAACTGCAGCTGCAGCGGTCCGCCGCTGAAATTGGCGCAGGCCCGGGCCACACCTCCCACGTTGCGGGGCCCGGCGGGCTCCACCAGCACCACGGCGATGCTGGCGTTGAAGGAGGCGTTCACACCAGCGAGTTAAGGAAGCTGAGCAGGTCTGCCATCGCCTGGGGTTCTGGCTGGAAGCTGGGCATCGGCGGTGTACGGCCGCTCACCACCTGCTGAATCAACTGGCTCTGACTCTTGCGTTTGTTCACGCCGTGCAGATCCGGCCCGACTAACCCCTGGGCGGCGATGCCATGGCAACCGGCGCAGTTGAGCAGAAACAGCTGGCCGCCCCGCTCAGCTGAGCCCTGCAGTGCCAGGGTCTGGCGGCTGTAGGGATCGGAACGGGCACCGCCCATGGTCAAGAGCACCAGCAGGATGCAGGCGATGGTGGCCACCACCACCAGGGTTTTGATCAACCCTGGACGGTTTTGGCTTCGCAGCCCCGCAGCAGGGGAGCTGTCGGCAGGGAGGCTGTCAGCAGGGAGGTTGTCAGCAGGGAGGTTGGCATCGGGGAGGCTGCCAGCAGAGCCG
>CANHSW010000082.1 GCA_947463165.1 Cyanobacteriota bacterium | reverse complement strand
TGCCAGCTGGCAATACTCCATAAACAGCGGTGAAAGTTGGATCAGCGGCACTGGTTCCTCCTTTGCGCTCGCCAGTGGCAGCTATGCCGCCGGCACAATTCTTGTGCGCCAGAGCGATATCGCCGGTAACACCAGCGCCATTGGCGAGCTAGGGGCCATCACCATCATCGACAGTACAGCTGCGGCTGCCCCCAGCCTGGCCCTAGCCAACGACACCGGCGTTAGTGCTACCGATGGAATCACTAATGACAGCACTATCAATGTAACCGGCCTGGAAGCAGGTGCCAGCTGGCAATACTCCACTAACGGCGGTAGCAACTGGACCAATGGCATTGGCTCCTCCTTTGAGCTCGCCGGTGGCAGCTATGGCGCCGGCAGCATTCTTGTGCGCCAGAGCGATATCGCCGGCAACACCAGTGCCAACGGCCAGCTAGGAGCCACCATCACCGTCGACACCACAGCGGTTGCCTCCAGCCTTGCTTTGGCCAGCGACAGCGGCGTTAGCGCTACCGATAGAGTTACCAACAACGGCACTATCAATGTAACCGGCCTGGAAGCAGGTGCCAGCTGGCAATACTCCACCAACAGCGGTACCAGCTGGTTCAGTGGCACTGGCTCCTCCTTTGCGCTCGCCAGTGGCACCTATGCCGCCGGCAGAATTCGTGTGCGCCAGAGCGATATCGCCGGCAACACCAGTGCCATTGGCCAAACAACATCCACCATCGTTATCGACACCACAGCGCCAACTACCACCGCCGCCATCGTCGCCGTGGTGGATAACTTCGGCATCTTCCAGGGATTTGTAGATAACGGCGGCGTTACTGATAGCACCACCCTCACCTTTAGTGGCCTTATCTCTGCTGCCCTAGTTAGCGGCGAAGCCCTGTATCTCTTCAACGGCGACACCAGGCTGGGTCAAGCCGTTGTGAACAACACGGCGAGAAGCTGGTCTTGCACTCTCAGCACTCCCCTTCCAAACACCGACGGCACCAACTACACCATCACCGCTCGTGTGGGTGATCTTGCCGGCAACCTGGGCAGCGCCTCCTCCAGCCGTTCCTTCTTCCTCGATACCAGCGCCCCGGCCATCACCGCCTCGATTACCGCCGTGGAGGACAACTTCGGCTCCTTGACAGGCTTCTTGCCGCAAGCCGGATTCACCGACGACACATCTCCCACTTTCTCCGGCACCCTCTCATCCCCCCTCTCCGCCGGCGACACCCTGCGCATTTACAGAGGCACCACCTGGATTGGTAACGCCAACGTGGCTAGCGATCAGCAAACCTGGTCGTTCACGTCGCAGCCCCTCGCCAATGGCTTTTATGCGATCACCGCCCAGGTGGCCGATGCAGCCGGCAATCTCGCTCCAGCCAATGCGGTGCAACGTCTCAGCATTGATTCCACATCCAATCAGATAAATGGCGATGCCAACGTCAACACGCTTACGGCCACAACCGCTAAAGATGTACTCACGGGCCTCGGTGGTATTGATACATTCAGATTTAGCGCCCTTAGTTCATCGCTTTTTAGCAATTTTGATCGCATTACAGATTTCGCCATCGGCACCGATATTCTTGATGGTCCCACCGCAGTATCCGCTGCAAATATTAACAAACTGGGCGCCGTATCCGCACTTAGCACTACGTCTATTGCCGCCGTGCTAACCACCTCCGCCTTCGCTGCTAGTAGGGCTGCCACCTTTACCTTTAACGATCCCTCTGGCCTCTCTCGCAGCTTTATCGCTCTCAATAATGCCAGCGCCGGCTACCAGTCCGGCAGCGATGCGATTATCGAGATCACCGGTTTCGCCGGCTCGCTAAATAACCTGCAAATTGTGTAGGAAATACCTGGGCTTAAGGGTGGGGAATTTGTGGGGTAAAGCAAATATGGCAAGCTCTGGGGAGCCGTTGGCAAACCGCTATTTGGCGCCCCAGCCAGCTGGGAACCTTTGCTGCATCAATGCTCCAAAGGTTTTGGCTCGGTTTTTCCAGGGCTGCTCCAATCGTTGCTAATGGCTAAGGCCAAACAGCCTGGCTAAGGCCAAACAGCCTGGCTAAGGCCAAACAGCCTGGCTAAGGCCAAACAGCCCCCGCTAGGGCCTCCCAGCAATGGCGGGCGATTTGCCCCTCCTCGTCGGCCGGGATCACCAGCAATTGATGGCGGCCCAGCCAGCCCAGGGCTGCCGCCAGCTCCCGGTGCAGGGCGGTGTCGTGTTCGCCGATGCCGCCGCTGAGGGCAATCACATCAACTCCACCTAGGCAGGCGGCCATGGCGCCGATGCCCTCCAGTAGGCGCTGGCGAAACACGTCGATCGCCAGGGCCGCGCCGGCATGGCCCTGGCCTTGGGGCGACGGCAATGCCGCCACTCGCAATTCAGCCATGTCGCCGCTGAGGCCGGATAGCCCCAGCAGTCCCCCTTCCCGCAGCAGGCCCCGCTCCAGCTCGGCCAGATCCAGGCCAGCGCGCAGCTGATAGAGCAGTAGGCCGGGGTCCACCGTGCCGCTGCGACTGGCCATCACCAGCCCTTCCAGCGGCGTGAAGCCCATGGTGGTGGCGATGCTGCGGCCATCGCGGATGGCGCAGAGCGAGCAACCGCCCCCCAGGTGGCAACTGATCAACCGCAACGGGGCCTCGCTGCCGCAGCGGCGTTGCACCTCGGCGGCCACATGCTCGTGGTTGAGGCCGTGGAAGCCGTAGCGGCGCAGGCCCTGGCGCCGCCAGCTGGCCGGGATGGCGTAGGTGCGGGCGGCGGGCGGCAAGCTGGCGTGGAAGGTGGTGTCAAAGCAGGCCCACTGCTGCAGGGCCGGCCAGCGCCGCCGCAGCGCATCGATCAAGTCCAACACCTGGGGATTGTGTAGCGGCGCCAGGGGATTGAGCTGTTCCAGCTCCAGGCGCACCTCGGCGGTGATGCGGGTGGGGGCCAGGAAGCGCTCGCCGCCATGCACCAGCCGGTGGCCCACCAGGGCCAGGCTTGACCCATCGCCCGCCAGCTGTGGGGGCAGGGCCGCCACCAGCCAGTCGACCAGTGCCTCCGCATCCCCGCTCGCCGGATGATCGCCTGTCGGATGGTCGCTCACCAAGGGCCAAGGCCTCTGGCGCCGCCACAGACAGGCCCCATCGGCGCCATGCAGGGAGGCCTTCAAATTGGTGCTGCCGGCGTTGAGCACCAGCAGTGGCGGCTTATCAGTCACTGGCGCGCCAGCCCCCAGCGCCATTCGGTGAGCTGCGGCGCATCGATGCCGTGCTCGTGGGCGTAGGCGCGATGGATCAGAATTGACTCCTTCATCCGCTCTTTGATGTGGGCGGCGCGGGAACCTAAGCGCGGCACCCGGTCAATCACGTCGATCACTAAATTGAAGCGGTCGATTTGATTGTTCATCGCCAATTCCATTGGCGTATTTATATTGCCCATTTCCTTGTAGCCCCGCACGTGGAAATTTGCGTGGTTGTGGCGGCGGTAGGTGAGCCGATGGATCAGCCAAGGGTAGCCATGAAAGTTGAAAATAACCGGCCGATCAGTGGTAAATAAACTATCAAAATCCCGGTCGCTGATGCCGTGGGGGTGCTCCTCTGGTGAGGTGAGGGCGAACAGCTTCACCACATTCAGCAGCCGCACCTTGAGGTCTGGGATCTCGCGGTTGAGGATCTCCACCGCCGCCAGGGTCTCCCGGGTGGGCACGTCGCCGGCGCAGGCCATCACCACATCGGGATCGTCGGCCTGCTGGCCCTGGTCGTCGTTGCTGGCCCAGCTCCACAGGCCAATGCCCTTGGCCACGTGCCGCCGGGCCTGCTCCAGGTTCAGATATTGCAGATGGCTCTGCTTATCAGACACGATGATGTTGCACACATTCGTTTCCGGCAGGGCCACTTCCGCCACCGCCAGCAGGCAGTTGGCGTCGGCCGGCAGATAAACCCGCACCACCGCCCCGCTCTTGTTGCCGGCCAGATCAATGAAGCCGGGATCTTGATGGGTGAAACCGTTGTGGTCTTGGCGCCATACGGTGGAGGAGATCAGGCAATTCCAGGCGCTAATCGGCGCCCGCCAGCTGGCGTGGTTAATACAGGATTCCAGCCATTTGCAGTGCTGGTTAAACATGGAAGCGATCACATGAGCGAAGGCTTCGTAGGTGTGGAAGAAGCCATATCTGCCGGTAAGTAGATAACCCTCCATCATTCCTACTAATGTGTGCTCAGACAACATCTCCACCACCCGGCCATCGCGGCCGAGTTCGCCGCCATCGGCATCTTCCGGCAATAGTTGCTCCATCCACACCTTGGCAGAAACCCCATAGATCGCCTGCAGTCGATTGGAGGCGGTTTCATCCGGGCCAAACACCCGCACCGCATCGGGGTTGAGTTTGATCAGATCCCGGATCAGCTGCGCCAGGGGCACCGTGTTCTCCGCCTCTAGGGCTCCCGGCGCCGTCACGGCCACGGCGTAGTTCTCCAGGGGCGGAAAGCGCAAATTGCGGCGCAGCAGGCCTCCATTGGCATGGGGATTGGAGCCCATGCGCAGGCTGCCCTGGGGCGAATGCTGCCTTAGCTCTGGCAGCAAGCTGCCGTTGGCATCGAACAGTTCTTCTGGGCGATAGCTGCGCAGCCATTCCTCCAGCATTTGTAGCTGTTGGGGATCGCGGTTCGGCGCTGGCAGGGGCACCTGGTGGCTACGCCAAAACCCCTCCAATTTGTGGCCCGCCAACGACTTCGGGCCGGTCCAGCCCTTGGGGGAGCGCAGCACGATCAGCGGCCAGGCAGGCCGCACCGCCTCACCATCCAAACGGCAGGCCGCCTGGATGGAACGGATCCGCTCCACTGCCTTGCCCATCGCCGCCGCCATGGCCCGGTGCATGGCCATCGGTTCACTTCCCTCCACATAGAGGGGTGCCCAGCCGTAGCCCACCAGCAGGCTGTCCAATTCCGGCTTGGGGATGCGGGCCAGCAGGGTGGGGTTGGCAATTTTGTAACCGTTCAGGTGCAGCACCGGCAGCACGGCGCCATCGCTGATCGGATTCAGAAATTTGTTGATGTGCCAGGAGGTGGCCAGCGGCCCGGTTTCGGCTTCGCCATCGCCCACGCAGGCCAGGGCGATCAGGTTTGGGTTGTCGAAGACGGCCCCGCAGGCGTGGGAGAGCACGTAGCCCAACTCGCCGCCCTCGTGGATCGAACCGGGGGTTTCCGGGGTGCAGTGGGAGCCGATCTGGCCCGGGAACGAGAATTGGCGAAAAAAGCGCGCCATCCCCTCCGCGTCTTGGCTCTTATCTGGATACACCTCGCTATAGCTGCCATCCAGGTAGGTGGGGCCCAGCACCCCGGGCGCCCCGTGGCCCGGCCCGGAGAGATAGATCATCTCCAGTTGATGGCGGCGAATCAGCAGGTTGGCGTGGGCCCAGATAAAGGACTGGCCAGGACTCGACCCCCAGTGCCCCAGCAAGCGCGCCTTGACGTGCTCATGGCGGAGGGGTTCAGCGAGCAGCGGATTGGCCCGCAAATAGATCATCCCCACCGCCAGATAGTTGGCGGCCCGCCACCAGGCATCCAGGCGGGCCAGTTCCAGCTCGGAAATGGGCGACTCGTGGGGATCGGCGGTTGCGGTAATCACTGGGTATCGCCGCAGCAGCAGGCGGGCGCAAAACACAGTTCCAGGCTGACAGCAAAACCGCCCCTGGCCAGCCGCTGCCGGCAGGATGTTGCCAACTTGCCTGGATCCCCGCCCATGACGGTTGAGCTGGCCACGCCCATGGCCGTTGAGGTGGCCCTAGCGATGGTGGAGCGGCAGGGCCTGTGGCTGCTGCAGCTCCGCGATGACATCGAGGGCATACTCGCCCCGGGCTGCTGGGGGCTGTTTGGCGGCCACCTGGATCCCGGCGAAACGCCGCTGCAGGCGCTGCGGCGAGAGCTCCAGGAGGAGATCGCCTGGCAGGCGGGGGAGCTGATCCCCTGGTTCAGCCACGAGCTGCCCCAGCGGCGGGCTCATTTTTTTCGCGGCCCCCTCACCGTGAACCTGGAGGAGCTGACCCTGCTGGAGGGCCAGGACCTGGCCTTGGTGAGCCTGGCGGAAATGGCGTCGGGCCAGGTGTGGAGCCCCAAACTGCAAGAGCTCCGGCCCCTGGCCAACTCCCTGGGCTTCGCTGTGCAAAGGCTGTTGCAAGAGGAGCCGCTGATATCGCCTGCTTGCCAGCAGGATGGAGCGACCATCTGACCATCTGGATCGGCCGATGAAAAAAATCAGTCTCCTGGAGTTAGTAGTTCAGTTCGTGGCCCGCTTTGCCGCCGTTTCGGGCGTAATTGCCCTGCTGATCTGGATTACCTGGGTGATGCTGGACATCAAAAACCTGCAGTCGGGCTTCACGCTGCCCTAGCCATCACGCTCGCCTGGCCATCAGCTGCTCTAGCCATCTTTTCTGCATCAACCAAGTTCAAGGCAGGCCAAGCCATAGACATCCGCCAGCGACACGCTGGGCTGTGCTCCCCGGTACATCCGCAGGGTTGCGGAGCTGGCCGTAAAACCCAGCTTGCCCATCAAGGCAGCTGCGGCCGGGTTGGCGCCGGGGGCATCTAGCAACACCACCCCCGGATGGCGGTCCAGCAGGCCCAGCAGCAGCAGTTCAGCCAGGCCGGGGCTATCGGCCAGCAGGGGGCCGATCCTCCAGCCGCTGCCCTGGGGCAGCAGGCAGGGCCTGATCCGGCCAAAGCCGTGGCACTGGCCGAGCGGATCGACTAAGGCCAGCACCGTGCCGGCGGGATGATCTAACCAATCCCGCAGGAAATGGGGTCTGGGCGAGGGTTCTCGAACGGCGTCGTAGGCCTGCACCATCTGATCGGGCAAGGTGGCCGCCTCCACCAGGGCCAGGCCAGGCAGCTCGGGCGGCGGGCCCGGGGCGATTGAGCCCTGGCGGCGCCAGCGGCTGGTGGGCGAGGCGGGCTGAAAGCCCCAGCTGGCGTAGTCGGCGATGCGCTCGGGCGCCGCCTCCAAGCCAATGCAGGCCACATCCGCCAGGTGCTCCAGGGCATGGCGCCAGAGTTGCAGGCCATAACCGCGACCGCGATGCTGGGGCGCAACAATAAACAGGCCGATAAAACCATAGGCTTGGCTATAGCGCACTCCGGCGATGCAGCCGATCAGCTCCTGGTGCAGGCAAGCCACCCACAACCCCTGGCTATCGGTTTGCCGATAGATCTCCACGTCGCCATGGCCAGGGCAAAAACCCTCGGCGCGGGCCCAGTCGACGATCAGGGGAATATCGCCGCCATGGAGGGCTCGGATCTCCAGGGACGGGGCCATCCAAATTGCCGCGATACACGCCAGCCTATCCGGGAACCGCTACTAATTCGGCCCCACCGCCATCGGCAATAGGGGCTATCGGCCATTTTACCTGGGCTTAATCACTTTAAATCCACTAAACTTGGCAGTTGCCATTTGCCCTCCAGCGCGGCGGATTTTGGACCATAAAGCCGGGCCACAAAGAAGAAGGGCCCCGCCGGAGCGGGCAGCCAGTTGGATGTTTTGCCAGTGCCAGGATTGGTATTTTGGATGTAGATCTCCAGGGACCCATCGCTTCCCAGCTGCAGGCCAGGAGATTTATGGAGGATTCGGTTCACGGCTTCAGGGGTTCGATGTCGTTGAGCTGCCAGCTCTTGGCGAAGTAGGCCTCGGTGGGGCCATAGAAGCGGAAGTAGGCGAACCAGCCCTTGCCGGGGATGGTTTGGATCCAATTGGCAGCGCCCGCCGGCCGCTGGGGAGCGAAGAAGACATCCACCGAGCCGTCGGCGTTGGTTGCCAATGCCGGTTTGCGGGAGCTGAGATCGGCGGCACCTTGGCCGGTGATCACCGGTCCGCGGGTGAGGTTGTCGTAGAGGGTGATCGACCAGAACTGCTTCACCGGAGCGTTGGCGGGCACCCGCATCCGGTAGCTGCGGCCGCCGTCGAGCCACTGGCCCTTGGCGTCCTTGGAGGCTTCCAAATACACCTGCCCGAAGCCCACGATTCGCCCCTGCATCCCCACCGACATGGCGATCGCCTCATAGAACCAGGAGCTGCGTTCGTCTAATTGCACGCGCCGCTTGTCGGCTGATTCCTGATCGAGATCGAACAGCACGGCGTACTCCCAGTGCTTGCCGGGGTACACCGTGGCGCCGGGGGTGCGCTTGTCGTAGGCGATGGTGCGGGCCATTAAATCGCCCAACTGGGCGGCCTGATCGAGGATCTTTGCCTGGCGGGCATCCGGTTTGAAGGGTTGACCGGCAGCAATCCCCAGCGGCGCCAGCATCCCGAAGATCATCCGGTCGCGGGGGGCCACCGGCTCGTTGGCATAGAGCTCGCTGAGTAGGCGCCAGTA
>CANHSW010000081.1 GCA_947463165.1 Cyanobacteriota bacterium | reverse complement strand
TGTGCTGCCCGAGGGCTATGAAGACACCGATTCAGGGGCCGCACCAGGCACCGATCAAGATCCAGAGCCCCTGGACCTGCCGAGCGAGGATTGATCGATGCAGGCGGCCTCGCCTAGCGCAGCACTGAATTCCCTGCCGATCGTGCTTGCGGTATCAGGCGCTTCCGCCCAACCCCTGGCCCAGCGGGCCCTGCAGCTGCTGCTGGAGGCCGGCGAGACGGTGGAGCTGGTGACCAGTCGCGGCGCCATCGGCGTCTGGTGGGCGGAAATGGGGCTGCGGCTGCCCACGGAACCGGAGGCCCAGGAGCGTTTCTGGCGTGAGCGCACCGGCACCAAGACCGGCAACCTGCGCTGCCATCGCTGGAATGACCAGGCCGCCGCCATTGCCAGCGGCAGCTACCGCACCCGCGGCATGGTGATCCTGCCGGCATCGATGGGCAGCGTCGGTCGCATCGCCGGCGGTGTGGCCACCGATCTGGTGGAGCGGGCCGCCGATGTGCATCTCAAGGAGGGGCGACCGCTGGTGATCTGCCCCAGGGAAACCCCCTGGAGTTTGGTGCATCTGCGCAATCTCACCGCCCTGGCGGAGGCCGGAGCCCGGATCGCGCCGCCGGTGCCGGCCTGGTATCACCAACCCAGCAGCCTGGAGGAGATGGTGGATTTTTTGGTGATCCGCGTTTTCGATGTGCTGGGTTACGACCTGGGCGAGTTGCGGCGCTGGCAGGGCCCACCTAGCCAACCGGAATGAAGCCAACCGGCATGAATCGCCTGCTGCAACGCCTATTGCTGTTCACCCTGCTGACACCACTGCTGGCGGTGCTGGCTCTGGCGGCATTGAATCTGAGCCCGGCGGTGAGCCTGCGCCTGCTGATCTGGACCAGTCCGGCACTGCCCCTGGGCAGTTGGCTGGCCCTGGCGGTGGGCGGTGGCGGCCTGCTGAGCGCCGCTGCCACCTCGGCTGCCCTGCAATCTGGTGTTGCGGCGCGGCGGCAAGTGCCACTTAAAACCGAGGCGCCCGGCCGCCGCCAGGAATCTGCAACCTGGGACCCCGCCTATGGCGAAACTGCCGGTCGCCAACCTGCCGCTCGCCGTAGCGCCAGTAGCCAAAACCTGGGCCAAGAAGCCAACAACTGGAACGAGCCGTTGGCCGCCAACCCAGCGCCAGCGCGGCCGCCGGGGGCACCGCCACCCACCGTTGAGGTGCCCTTTCGGGTGATCCGCAAACCAGCTAGAGCCGCGACTACCAGCCCAGATAGCCAGCCTCCCCGGGCTGCGGCCACCAATGCCAATGCAAGTGCCAATGCAAGAGCAAGTGACAGTGCAAGTGCCAATACCAGTGGAGGCGATGGCTGGGATCAATCATTGCCCGAGCAGGAAGAGTGGTGAACCACTGCTCTTCTGAATGGCCGCCCGGGGGCTTCTGGAGGGCCAGTCTGGGGGCACAAGAAACCTGCATCGCCCTGCCAGCTCCCTAAACTTCAACAATCCTTTCCGCCCCAGCCGTGCCGGACAGCGACACTGCCAGCCAGCCCCCCACCGCTGAGGCCAAGCCGGCCCCGAAAGCCAAGCCGCCCGCGCCCGAGGACAAGCCCTTTGGCAGCTTCGTGCCGGAGCTGTTGCTGCCGGCTTTGGCCAAGGACATCCAGGGCTACGGCGGAGCTAAGCCCCAACTGGAATTTAGCCAGGGCGCCATGCCCGTAGTAGGCAGCCCCTGCTGGATGGTGAAGGGCAGCCTGCCTGGCGAGCGTCGATTTTGGCTCTGCTTCACCGCCGAGGACATCAGCTCGGCCAAGACGATCGCGGTGGCGGAGGCCGGGGCCGAACCGAGCCTGCTGGAGTCGTTTTTGATCGATGAGAAAAAAATCACCCTGGCCCTGCTGGTATCTCGCCTGGTGCAACGGCTCAATGGCCAGAAATGGCTGGGACCCAACTAGCTAGGGCCCGCTTGGCCTGCTCTCTGCCCTGGTCAGCGTCTGCTCTCACCGATGGTCAGCCGCAAAGTGAACGCCACCCATGGCCAGCTTTGACCAGCCTTGGCCCAAACAGCAAAGGCCAATCGTCACAACTGCTGACGCATGTCAGCAGTTGCAATGGCGGCGACACCTACGATGGGGCCAAAGCCACAGCCGTACCGCTCGATGGTGCCTCCCGCCACAGCAACCGCTTCCGTAGATGCCCCTATGGCCCTCGGCAGCCCTGATGCCCCAGCCATCAAGGCGCCGGTGAAGGACACGATCCTCACGCCCCGCTTCTACACCACCGACTTCGAGGCCATGGCGGCCATGGACCTCCGCCCCAACGAGGTGGAGCTGGAGGCCATCTGCGAAGAGTTTCGCAAGGACTACAACCGCCATCATTTTGTGCGCACGGATGTCTTCGAGGGAGCTGCTGAGAAGCTCGATCCCGACACCCGCAAGGTGTTTGTCGAATTCCTGGAGCAGAGCTGCACCTCAGAGTTTTCTGGCTTTCTGCTCTACAAAGAACTCAGCCGCCGCATCAAGCTGAAAAATCCGCTGCTGGCCGAATGCTTTGCCCACATGGCCAGGGATGAGGCCCGCCACGCCGGTTTCTTGAATAAGTCGATGAGCGACTTCGGCCTGCAATTAGACCTGGGCTTCCTCACGGCAAACAAAGCATATACCTATTTTAAACCCAAGTTTATCTTCTACGCCACCTATCTATCCGAAAAAATTGGCTACTGGCGCTATATTGCGATTTACCGTCATTTAGAGCAGCATCCCGAAAGCAAGATTTATCCGATCTTCAACTTTTTTGAGAATTGGTGCCAAGATGAAAATCGCCATGGCGACTTCTTCGATGCCCTGATGAAGGCCCAACCCAGCACGGTGCGCGGTCCGGTGGCCCGCCTCTGGTGCCGCTTCTTCCTGCTGGCCGTATTTGCCACCATGTACGTGCGCGACGTGGCCCGCAAGGAGTTTTATGAGGCACTGGGACTAGATGCCCGTGAATACGATAAATACGTAATCGACAAAACCAACGAAACTTCGGCTCGGGTATTCCCCGTTGTACTAGATGTAAAAAATCCAAAATTCTGGGAACGCCTAGAGAATCTCGTTGAAAATAACGCCAAGCTCAGCAAGGCAGATCAAGAGGGTGGCCCCGCTCCGATACGAACTCTCAAAAAGATTCCCTATTGGATCGCCAACGGCAAGGAAATGGCCAAGCTGTTCTTCATGAAGCCAATCCTCAGCCACGAATTCCAACCCGCCGTTCGCTGATTTAGGGAGACTCTGGAAACCCGTCATTTCGGCGATCATGCCACCTGGCAACCCTTGGCGGCATCAGGCCTTAATTTGCCGTAGACCGGGTTTTCCAGATGTTTCTTACCTTGTGCAAAGGTCGGTACTGCCACTAACTCAATCAACCCCTGATCGCTTAGTGCTGAGGGGGTAATGAATTGGCGCAGTGAGCTGAGTAATTCAGGGATGCGATAGCGTCGATCGTGCCGTCATTATAAGGGACACACCAAGCGGTGCAACCGATATTCGATCACAAGGGGTGTAATCGGGGGGCTCTCGATCAACTGATGGCTCAATCTGCCCACCCTGAGCCTGCATGATCCCGATGCCAGGAAAATTGAGGCGCTAAGTGCCTTGGCCCTCAACAAGCAGTGCCCACGCTCGGCTTTTATCTCTGATCTCCAGGCTATAGCCAAATCCCAACCCCCTTCAGGCCATTGTTCTCTCAGCCCTTCGGGCAGTCAGCAAGTATAGATAGCGCTCTAACTTGATTCCAAAGTAGGTGCGATTGTGCCCGAGAGCTTTTTCGGCCAGAGCATAAGTTATTTGAGCAGCAGGCATCCATGGCTGAATTAGGAACTGCCACTGCGGACATAGGCCTTAGCGAGCGAGTGGGTTTCTTTGCGTAAAGAAACGCTCGATGGACAATTTTTCTAGCTGCCCTGAGGAATCCCTGGAAAACCGCCATTCCTGCGACGCAGCTAGCCGAGAGTCATTGCTGTATCAGGACTGCGTTGATCATGGCTTCGGCTTTCCCGAGTCTCCCTAGATTTAGATGAATTTGCTAACAGAAACCCCCGGCCCCCTTGCTATAAACAATCTACACGGCAAGCGTATCTCCCCCAATCCTTGCTATAAATCATCTAGGCAGCCAACGTATCTCCGAAGCCCTGCCCTTATCCCCAATGGTTCCAGAAGCCGCCCCAGTCGCATCCCCAGCCACAGCGCCAGTTGCAGCCCCAATTGCAGCCCCAGCTGCGGCCTCGATATCGGTTGCGGATTATCCCAGCCGCGGCCAGCAGGGCTTCCAGCTGGATGGGGCCTGGCAGCCCCAGCTGGAAGCCCTGCTGGCGGCCGGTCGTGCCGCTGGGGCCGATCTGGTGGAGGTGTTCCTGGAGCGCAAGGACCACCTGGGCGTCCTGGCGGAGCAGGAGCTGATTACCAGCGTTAGCCCCTCCTTTGGCATGGGCGCCGGCATCCGCGTGTTTCTGGCGGAGCGGGATGGCTTCGTGAGCACCAACGACCTCAGCGAGGCCGGTCTGCGCAGGGCCCTTGAACAGGCCTTGGGGATGCTCGGTTTGCAGTACAGCCCCAGCGGCCGCAGCGGCTTTGAGGGTTTGCCGCAGCTGCGGGATTTTGGCGTCGCCAAGGCCGACTGGCTGGCCCGCTGCCCTGGCCTGGCGGAAGCCACCGCCGTGCTACTCAAGGGCACCGATGCCCTGCAACGCCAAGGTAAGCACCTGCAAGCAAGGCGCAGCAGCTACGCCCGCGATTGGCAGGAGGTGCTGGTGGCCGCCAGCGACGGCAGCTTTGGCCGCGACATCCGCCTGCATCAATCGGTGGGTTTAAACGTGTTGGCGGCCGATGGCGACCACCGCTCCTCCGTGGGCCGTCGCTACGGCACCTCCGGCCGCCCCGATGACCTGCGGCAATGGGATGCCCTCGCCTCGGCCCAGGAGGTGTGCGAAAGCGCTGGCACCATGCTCTATGCCGACTACGTGGAAGCCGGCCAGATGCCGGCGGTGCTGGCCAATCGCTTTGGCGGTGTGATCTTCCACGAGGCCTGCGGCCACCTGCTGGAGACCACCCAGGTGGAGCGGGGCACCACCCCCTTTGCCGAGCAGGTGGGCGAGTTGATTGCCCACGAGGCCGTAACCGCCATCGATGAAGGCCACACCGATGGCGCCTTCGGCTCGCTGTGCATGGATGACGAAGGCCTGGAATCCCAGCGCACTGTATTAATCGAAAACGGCATTTTGAAGCGGTTCCTCAGTGATCGAGCCGGCGAACTGCGCACCGGTCATCCCCGCACGGGTAGCGGTCGCCGCCAGGGTCACACCTTCGCCGCGGCCAGCCGCATGCGCAACACCTATATCGCCGCAGGCCCCCATAGCCCTGAGCAGCTGATTGCCTCGGTGGATCGGGGTCTCTATTGCAAGGCGATGGGTGGCGGCAGCGTCGGCCCCACCGGTCAGTTCAACTTCGCCGTGGAAGAGGGCTATCTAATTGAAGACGGCCAGCTCACCAAACCGGTGAAGGGGGCCACCTTGATCGGCGCAGCCAAGGAGGTAATGCCCCGCATTTCGATGTGTGCCAATGATTTGGAACTGGCGGCGGGCTTCTGTGGTTCGGTGAGCGGCAGCATTTTTGTAACGGTGGGTCAACCCCACATCAGGGTGGATTCGATCACCGTGGGAGGCCGTTGACCATGGCGTCCAGCTACACAAAAGCGGGGAGCACAGCCGCTATCAACAGCGAAATCAGCCCAGCCACCCTCTCTTCCCCAGCCAACCCTGCCATGACAATCAACGCTGCCAGGTCAGCGGATATTTCAGCTGTCACCAGCCAAATCTCCCAGAGCGGCCCCGGGGCCTCTGGTCTTGACGCGCCGGCCCTGCGGGCAACCCTGGAGCGGCTTGCCGCCGCCGCTGGCATTCGCCAGTGGGATCTGGGGGCCGCCTGCAGCAGCGACACCTCGGTGCAGGTGGATAGGGGGGAGGCCAAGCAGATGAAGGGAGCCCAACGCAGCTCGATCACCCTGCGGGTGTGGAATGCAGATGGTTTGGTGGGCATCACCAGCACATCAGATTTATCCGAGAGCGGCCTGGAGCGCGCCCTGGGCGGTGCCCAGGAGGCGGCCAGTTTCGGCAATGCCGCAGACACCCCTCAATTTTCTCCCCTGGCCACCGCTGCCTTGCAGCCCCTGGAGCAGCCGCTGCAGGAACCGCTCGGCATCCTCAAATTGTTGGCAACCCTGCGGGATGCGGAGGCCCAGCTGTTGGGGCGCCACCCGGCCATTGGCACCGTGCCCTACAACGGCCTGGCCGAGCGGATCAGTGAGCACATCTACCTGAACAGCGAAGGGGCCTGCCGTCAACAGCTGCAGAGCACTGCGAGCATTTACTTATATGCCAGGGCGGAACAGGAGGGTCGCAAGCCCCGCAGCGCCGGCGCTATGCGGTTGGCCTATGGCGCCGCGGCGCTCGACCTGGCCGGCTGCATTGATGAGGCGGCCGAGCTCACCATCAGCCATCTCGACTACGCGCCAATCAGCACGGGTCGCTACACCTGTGTGTTCAGTCCGGAGGCGTTTCTCGATTTGATTTCAGCCTTCAGCAGCATGTTCAATGCCCGTGCCGTGCTCGATGGCGTCAGCCTGAGCAACCGCGAAAGCCTTGGCCAATCGCTGGCAGTGCCCTTTTTCAACCTGCAAGACAATGGGCTGCATCCGGGCAATATCGGCGCCAGGAGCTTCGATGGCGAGGGAACCCCGATCCAGCGGCTCAGCCTGGTGGAGGCAGGTGTGCTGAGCAACTTTCTCCACTCAGAAGCCACCGCCCGGGCCTTTGGTGTGGCCCCCAGCGGCCATGCCGGACTCGGCGCCAAGGTTTCCGTGGGGCCCAACTGGTTGGAGATCGGCCCCACACCGGGCAGCGGTGGCGGCCAGCAGGGGCTGAATCGCTATGCCAGTGGCAACGGCCCGATCGTGTGGATCGATTCCCTATCAGCACTGCATGCCGGCGTAAAAGCCAGCCAGGGGAGCTTTTCGCTGCCTTTCGATGGCTGGTTGGTGAAGGATGGCGAGCGGCGCTCAATCGAGGCGGCCACCGTGGCCGGCGACATCCGCAGCCTGCTGAATGGCATCGTTGGTTTCGAAGGGGAGGCCAAGGTGAGCCCCGATGGCCTCTGTCCCCACGTGTGGGTGGAGGGTCTCTCGATCACCGGGGAGGCCTGATTGAACAAACCAGATTGAGCAAACCATGAACATCCTGTTCTGGGGCACCCCGGCCTATGCCGTGGCCAGTCTCAATGCCCTGGTGGCCGCCGGCCATCAATTGGTGGGGGTGGTGAGCCAACCGGATCGGCGTCGCGGCAGGGGTAAGCAACTGCAGGCCAGCCCGGTGAAAACCCGCGCCCTGGAGCTGGGCATTCCGGTGTTCACTCCTGAGCGCATTCGGCGGGATCTGAACTGCCAGGCCCAACTGCGGGAGCTGGCGGCAGATGTTTATGTGGTAGTGGCTTTCGGTCAGATCCTGCCGGCGGCGGTGCTCGCTCAGCCGGCCTATGGCTGCTGGAATGGCCACGGTTCGCTGCTGCCCCGCTGGCGGGGCGCCGGACCGATCCAGTGGTGCCTGATCGAGGGAGATAGCCAGAGCGGTGTGGGCATCATGGCTATGGAGGAGGGCCTGGACACGGGCCCGGTGCTGGTGGAGCAGGCCATCCCCATCGGCCTGCGCGACAACGCCCAACAGCTGGCCGAGCGCCTGGCCAGCCTCACCGGCAGCTTGCTGGTGCAGGCCATGCCGCTGATCGAAGCGGCCGGACCAGGGCCCGAGGCCGAACGGCTGGCGCGCCTGGGGGTAAGGGCCCAGGGCGAGCAGGGGATCACCTACGCCCGCATGATCAACAAAGACGACTATCAAATCGATTGGAGTGCCTCGGCACTAACCATCCACCGTCAAGTGATGGGCCTCTACCCGGGTGCCCATAGCTTCTGGCGGGGCAAGCGGCTGAAACTGCTGGATAGCGAACCGCTGGTGACGCGGTTGGGTTCAGAACTCAGCCCGGAAGCCGCAGAGCTGGCCAAGCGCTGGGCAGCATTAAACGCCAACCAGGCAGCGCCAGATTTGCTTGGCGGCGCCCCGCTAGCGGAATCTGACCAAGCCGGCAAAAAAAGTGCCGGCCAAGTGCTGGAGGTGGCAGAAGGAGTGGGGCTGGTGGTAGCAACGGGTGGATGCCCCCTGCTAATCCGCTCGGCCCAGTTAGAGGGAAAACAGGTAGCCAGCGGCTCGATCCTGCTGCAACAACTGGACCCTAAAGCCGGCGATCAGCTGGGCTAATAAAGCTGGGCCAATAAAATGAGGGGCCCCAAAAAAGCTT
>CANHSW010000080.1 GCA_947463165.1 Cyanobacteriota bacterium | reverse complement strand
GCTCGGCTGGTTCGCCAGCAATGGCATGGGTCTGCGCTGGCCCTATCTCGCCCTGGCGCTGCTCACCTCAGCCCTGGTGATCTGGCGGCACCGCAGCAATCTCGAACGCCTACTGGCCGGCACCGAACCGAAACTGGGCCAGCCCAAACAGGCCCAGCCCAAGAGCTAGCCAGTAAGCCGATCAGGCCAGCTCGCGACTGCGCTCGGCGGCGGCCAGCACCGCCTCGATCAGGGCCGAGCGCAGACCGAGCCGCTCCAGCTGACGCAGGCCGGCGATGGTGGTGCCAGCGGGGCTGCTCACCATGTCCTTGAGGGCTGCGGGGTGCAATTCCCGCTCAAATAAAAGCGCCGCCGTGCCCGCCAGGGTGCGATGGGCCAGGTGATGGGCCAGCTGGCGCGGCAGACCGGCGGCCACGGCTCCATCCGCCATCGCCTCCGCCACCAGGGCCACAAAAGCCGGGCCGGAGGAGGTGAGGGCCAGGAAGGCATCCAGCTGGCTTTCGGGCAGCTCATGCACCTCCCCCACCCGGGAGAAGAGCTCTGCCACCCGCTGGCGCTCCCGGGGGGCCACCGCCGGGGCAAAGGCCAGGCCGGTTAGGGCGCTGCGCACCAGGGCCGGCGTATTGGGCACGGCGCGCACGCAGCGCCAACCGGGAAACAACAGCGCCAACCGCTCCAAGCTCACGCCGGCCAACACCGAAATCAGCAGGCCGCCCTCGCCGCCGGGGGGGCCGTCCAGGGCGGCAGCGCCGGCGGCGGCGGCCGCGGCCGCCAATTGCTGGGGCTTCACTGCCAGCAGCACCAGCGGCGCCTGCCAAGCGGGAGCTGGGTCGGTGCCCACCGCCAGGTCGTGGGCCTGGGCCAGGCGCTCAGCCGAGGCGGCGCTGCCAACCACGGCGCGCACCGCCTGGCGCGAAAGCTGACCGCACTCAATCAATGGCCACAGCAGGGCCTGGGCCATGCGACCCAGGCCCACCACTCCGAAGCTGGCCGGCGCTATTGCCGTCGCCGTTCCCGTCGAGGTTGCCGTCGAGGTTGATGTTGAGCTCAAGGTATGGCTGAATCGAATGGCTGAAATCAGATGGCGGTGTCCTGGTGGCGGCCCCAGGCGGGGCTGGGAGCTGCCTGCTGCTGGTCGCCCAGCTCACGGCTCACGGTGGTGGCGGTGGAGGTGGACACCTCCTCGCTCACGGCGGTGGTGACGGTGACGCAGCTGGGGGCGAACAGGAAGATGCTCTCGCCCACCCGCTCCTGGTGGCCATCGATGGCAAAAGTGCCGCCGGCCACAAAATCGACGGCCCGCTGGGCCTGATCTGGCTCCATCATCGTGAGGTTGAGGATCACCGTCTTGCGCTCCCGCAGGGCCTGGATGGCGCGGGGCATCTCATCAAAGCTGCGGGGCTCCATCAAGGTGACCTCCGCAGCCGAGGAGGGCAGACCCGGCATGCCGATCACGTTGGTGCCGGCGAAGGGGTCATCAACCGCAAAGCTGCTGGTCAGAGCCATGGCACTGGCGCGGCTAGCGGTAGCGCTGGCAGTGGTTTGGGGCAGCTCGCCGCCGTCGTAATCGAGCTCGTCGTCGTACTCACCGTCGCGATAGTCATCGCCAGAAACGACGGCACGCAGGCGGGAGAACAACGACACGGAGCGTTCCTCAAGAAAGCTTTGCACCTAAATAGCGTCCCATGCCAGGGTCTGCAAGGGCTGCGTAAAGCACCATCTATAGGGATGCCATGACCGTGGGGGGCCGGGGCCAGGCATTAATCATGGGGGCTGGGCATTAGAAACCACGCAGGCTGGGCTCTAAGCAAATCCGCTCTGAGGATCAATCCGCTCTAAGGCTGGCTCCGCGCCAATGCTCTCGCGGTCGTCATCTCACGGCCCTCAAGCTGGATCTGAGCTAGGACTGAATCTGGGCTAAGGCTCAAGCGGCGCTGAAGGGTTGCGGTTTCCGAACAGACCGCTGCCGATCCGCACCCAGGTGCTGCCGGCAGCGGCCGCTTCTCGCCAGTCGCCGCTCATGCCCATCGACAGTTCGGCCAAGCCCAGCCGGCCGGCCAGGGCCGCACATTCGTGAAACATTGCCAGCCGGTCCGCGGCTTGCAGACCCAGGGGCGCAATCGTCATCAGGCCCAGGGGCTGCAAGGGCTCCAGCGACTGCAGTTCTTGCCAATGGCGCAGCAACTCCTGGGGCTCAAAGCCCCCCTTGGCCGGATCCGGCCGCAGCTTCACCTGAAAAAACACCCGGGGGTCCAGCCGCTCCTCGGCGGCGATGCGGGCCAGGCGGCGGGCCAGCTCCAGGGAATCCACGGAGTGGATGGTGGTGAACTGGCGCAGCACGGCCCTGGCCTTGTTGGCCTGCAGCCGGCCAATGAAGTGCCAATCGAGCGGCCCTAGATCCAACAACTGCAGCTGCTTGGCGCTGGCCTCCTGGAGGCGGCTCTCGCCAAAGCTGCGCTGGCCCGCCAGCACCGCCTCGCGCATTCGCTCGGCGGATTGGCCCTTGCTCACCGCCAGCAGACGCGTGCTGGCGGGCATGGCCAGGCCCAGGGCCCGCAGCCGCTCAGCGATGCAGGCGGCCTCTGGCGCGGCGACCTGCGGGGATGCGGCGTCTGGGGATGCAGCTTCCGGGGATGCAGCCTCTGGGGATGCGGGTTCTGGAACGGCCTGGTCAGCCACCAAAGCAGCTCAGATGAAGGTTTGGTCGAACAGTTCCCGCCAGCGCTTCAGGGTTTCAGGGCCATCGCGGCGGGAGCGGGCCAAATTTTGTTCGGCGTAGTGGCGGGCATCCATCAAGGGAATCACCTCAAAGGTGGCGCCCCGGGGCTGGATCGTCACCAGAAAGAAAATCCTTTGGGCGTAGAGGGTGGCGTAGAGATCACGCGCTTCTCCCACCGGGGACACTCGATAGAGCATCCCGAAGGTGGGGTGGGTGAGGTATCGCTCTGCGCTCACGAAGGGCTGCGTTCTAGACCGTATTAAAGAGCACCGACATTCCAGCGCAGTCCCCATAGGGCCAGCAACAGGATCGCCGCCAGGGCATTGCCCCAGCGATCGCCCGCCGACAGCGGCGAGGGCCGGGCATGCAGCCGATCCACCGGCAGCCAGCAGCCACCCCGGGCCATCAGGGCTTCCGCCCCCTGTTCGGCCCGCAACAGCAGGTTGGCCAGCAGCCGCTCCCCCAGGGCCAGCACCAGCGCAAAGCTGGCCTTCCAGCCCAGGCGGCGCAGGTTCACCGCCCGGGTGGCCAGGGCCCGCAACAGGTTTTGCAGCTCCTCCTGCACCAGCGGCAGAAACCGCAGCGACAGCAACAGCGTGAAGCCCAACCGCTCCACTGGCCAGCCCAGGCGAGCCAGGGGGGAGAGCATCCAGCTGATCGCCCAGACCAGATCCTCCGGGGCGGTGGACAGCAGCATCAAATTGGCGCTTTGCACCAGGGTGAACAGCAGGGTGGCGCTGTTGATGCCCAGCTCCGCCGACCGCCTGGTGATCTGCAGCGGCCCCAGATTCAGCAGCGCCCAGCGGGCCCCAGCCTGGGCCGGAGCCGGGCTACCCGCCGGCACCGGCAGCAGCAGCAACTCCTGGGGGGGCCGCTGCAGCGCCGCCGCCGGCAGCTCCCGCACCGGCAGGGTGGCCGCCAGCCCCCCCAGCAACAGGCAGAGGCCCAGCAGCAGCGGCAGGCCGCGGCGCCACAGCCCCGAGGGCATGCCGCTGCCGAGGGTGATGCAGAGCAGCAGCAGCACCAGCAGCAGCCGCCAGCTGGAGCCCGCCAAAATCGGGCTGAGCAAAAAGGCCAGGGTCCAGAGCAGCTTCAGGCGCGAATCAAGGCGCCACAGCCAGGAACTACCGCCCTGCTGCTCGGCCACGTACTGGCCGATCGGCAGCTGACGCAGCCAGTCCATTCAGGACACCCGCTGCTGGAGTTCAGCGGGCACGGTGCTGTTGCCGCTCCAGCTCCTTTTCCGCATCCCGCTCCTGCTTACCCCGCCAAAACAAGCGCAGGGGGGTGCCTTCAAAGCCCAGTCCCTCGCGAATCTGCCGCTCCACGTAGCGCCGGTAGGTGTCGCCAAACAATTTTGGATCATTCACGAACAGGGTGAAGCTGGGCGGGCGCACAGACACCTGGGTGCCGTAGTAGAGCCGCCCCTGGCGCCCGCCGCGGCTGGAGGGCGGCGTGCGCCAACTGAGGGCCTCCTTGAGCACCTCGTTGACCACCGAGGTGGTCACCCGGCGGCGGTGCTGCTCCACCGCCAACAGCGCCAGGGGGAAGATCGCCTGCACCCGCTGGCCGCTGAGAGCTGAAGTGAACAGCATCGGCGCCCAATCGAGGAAATAGAGCTTGGCGCGCAGCTCCCGCTCCATCGCCGGCATGGTGTGGCTGTCCTTTTCAATCGCGTCCCACTTGTTCACCACCACCACACAGGCGCGGCCATCCTCTTCAATGCGGCCGGCCAGGCGTTGATCCTGCTCGGTAACGCCGTCTAAGGCATCGATCACCAGCACGCAGACATCGGAGCGCTCGATCGCCTTGAAGCTGCGGTTGATGCCAAAAAATTCTGGGCCGTAATTCACCGAGCGGCGGCGGCGGATGCCGGCGGTGTCCAGCAGCTTCCAGGTCTTTCCCTCCCGCTCCAGGGTGGTGTCGATCGTGTCGCGGGTGGTGCCGCGAATCGGGCTGACAATCGCCCGCTTCTCACCACAGACCGCATTCAGCAAACTCGACTTACCCACGTTGGGGCGGCCGATGATCGCCAGCTGGATCGGCTCCTCCCCCTCCAGTAGCTCCACGGCCGGCAGGAAGCCGATCACCTTGTCGAGCAGGTCGCCGGTGCCAGCCCCATGGATGGCGGAAACAGGATGGGGCTCCCCCAAACCCAGGCGCCAGAACTCGCCGGCCATCGCCAGGCCCTGCTCGGGCGACTCGCACTTGTTCACCGCCAGCAACACCGGCACCTTCTGGCTGCGCAGCCAATCGGCGATCCCCTGGTCTGCGGGGGTGAGCCCCTGCTGGCCATCGACGATCACCACCGCCACGGAGGCCTCCGCCAGGGCCAGGTTGGCCTGCTCGCGAATCTCCGGCAGGAACTCACTGTCGTCGTCGAACACCAGGCCGCCGGTGTCCACCACCATGAAGGTGCGATCCCCCCAGAAGCCCTCCTGGTAGGTGCGATCGCGGGTAACCCCCGGCTCGTCGTGCACGATCGCCTCTCGGCTGCGGCAGAGTCGGTTTACCAGGGTGGATTTGCCCACGTTGGGGCGGCCAATGATGGCGACGACCGGAAGCGCCAAACGGCTTATCCCTTACTACACAGTTCCTCTTTCGACCCTACCTGGCAACCCAGAGCCCTTCACCCCACCGGCAGGTCCCCGGGATGCCCCTGCACCGGATCGGCCGGCGGCTCCAACAAGGGCGGCAGGGGCCCCAGCTCCGGCAGCGGCTCGCCCCGCTCGGCCAGCTGAGCCAGCAGCCAGTTCACGGCGGTGGCCCGACGGGTGCGGCGGGGGTAGAGCTCGCCGATGCGATAGCCGGCAAAACCCAATTGTTGCTTGAGCAGTTGCTTGTGCTCGGCGGCAATCGAGCGGGTGAGGCGCACGCTGGCGGGCCTGGTGGCGATCAGCTCGGGGGCCACCGGGAAGGCCTCAGCCCAATCGGCGGGCGTGGCTGGACCTGCGGTCCAGGGGATAGATAGGGCCGGCAACACCGCTGCTGCGTTGGGGGCAGAGGGATCCGGCTCCAGCGCTTCTTCCGGCGCGGCTGGGGTATTAGCGGGCTCAGTAGCGGGCGAATACCCCAGCCGCGTCCACACCAGCTCACACAAGAAGCGATCGCTGAGTCGATCGGCCAACACCGCCTCCAGCAGCGCCCGGCTCAGGGGGTGGGAATCAGTATTGGCGGCGGCTGGCAAGGGGGCGGCGGGCTGGAGTGGTGCCATCTGGGGATCATCGCGCCGGGCGAGCTACACATCCCCCGATCGCCTCACTGGCAGCCCCGCATCAAGCCATGGCGCCCTTGCCCAGGCCAGCCCCGCCCACCAACGGCGCTGCCTGCAGGACACTCAGGTATCGGCCTCCATCCATCACTGCTGCCCGCACCCCCCTTGCCCCCGCCAGCCCCGCCAACCGGCGTCTTCCCCCAACCGCTGCGGTTGGCGGGCAATGGCAGCAGCCGTCAACTGCGCTGCAGGGTGCTGCAATCGCCGCTGGCGGGGGTGAGCGATCGCATCTTCCGGGGCCTGGTGCGGCGCTGGGCTCCCGATGCCCTGCTGTTCACCGAGATGGTGAATGCCACCAGCTTGGAACTGGGCTTTGGGGTGCAAAAAGTGGCGGGGTTGGCCACTGAAACCGGCCCTATCGCCGTGCAGCTGTTCGATCACCGGCCCGCAGCGATGGCGGAGGCGGCCCGGCGGGCGGAGGCGGCGGGGGCCTTTTGGATTGATATCAACATGGGCTGCCCGGTGCCCAAGATCGCCCGCAAGGGTGGCGGCAGCGGCCTGCTGCGCGATCCCGACCTGGCGGCGCGGATCGTGGCGGCCGTAGCCGCCGCCGTGGAGCTGCCGGTCACGGTGAAGACGCGCCTCGGCTGGTGTGGCGGCAGCGCCGATCCAGTGGGCTTCGCCCGGCAACTGCAGGCGGCCGGCGCCCAGCTGCTCACCCTGCACGGCCGCACCCGCGAGCAGGGCTTCAAGGGCGGGGCCGATTGGGCCGCGATCGCCGCCGTGAAGCGCGAGTTGCGGATTCCGGTGATCGCCAACGGCGATATCACCAGCCCAGAGGCGGCGTTGAATTGCCTGGCGATCACCGCGGCCGATGGCGTGATGGTGGGCCGGGGCAGCATGGGCGCCCCCTGGCTGGTGGGCCAGATCGACGCCGCCCTCAGCGGCCGGCCCGTACCAGCCACCCCCACCGCAACGGAACGCCTAGAGCTGGCGGGGGAGCAATTACGGGCCCTGGTGGCGGCAAAAGGGGATCGAGGTCTGCTGATCGCCCGCAAGCACCTGGGCTGGACCTGCCAGGGGTTTGCGGGGGCGGCGGAACTGCGCCATGGCCTGATGCGGGCCGCCACGGCCGATGCCGCCCACCAGCTGCTGGCGCGGGCGGCCGCAGCGCTCCAGGCCGACGCAGCCTGGCAAGCGGCGGAGGCGGCGCTCAGGCTGCCCCAGCCCTAGGGCGCCGCCTTCCCCTAGCGCTGGGCCAACCCCAGCAGATCACGGCAGCCGGTGATCGCCTGCACCGCCAGCAGCACCGCGATCAAAAAAGCGGCCGCCCGATGCACCCAGCGCAAAGCCGGTCGCAGGGCGATCTCCGGAGCCGCCGCCATCGCAAATAGCAACAGGCCGATCAGCAGCCAACCCGACCAGAAATGGGAGGCCCAGAATTCAGGCTGCAGGGGGCTATCGGCCAGCCGCTCCACCTCCGGCTCCAGCCCCAGCCCCAGCAGGCCCCCCCAGGCCACCAGGGCCGCCGCAGCCCGGCGCCCCGGCCTCCGTAAACGCCAAAGGGCCAAACACCCCGCCAGCGCCCCGCCGCCCAGCAGCAGCAACCGCGCCAGCCGCCCCTCACCCCCAGGGAAACCGCCGCCGGCTGCGCCATGGTGCAGAAACGACCAGCACAGCGCGATCAGCACCGCCACCACCGTGCCGGTGGTCAGCCAGCGGCCGTGGTCGGCATGCTCCACCGGCACGGTGGGGGGCAGGGGGTTGATCTGCAGCCGCCGCTCCCGCACCAGGATTCCCAGCCGGATCGTCGCCCCCACCACCGGATACACGAACAGGATCATCAGCACCGGGTGGAGCAGGGCCAGCCAATCGAGGGCACTCATCAAATCCGCTCCGGGAAGCCCGCTATCCAAGGAGCGCCCATGCAAGCACTGGGCCTTCCGACCTCAAGGCAGCACCAGCGGCCAGCCCTGGCGGATCAGCAGCAGCGAGAAGTAGGGGGCTTCGCTGGCTGGAACCGCCGCGGCCGAGCCCACCAGCTGATCGGGCCAGCCGACCCGCCTGGCAAAGAGGGCCCCCTCCAGCAGCTCGCGGCGCTCCAGCAGGGGCCGCACCCAAGACCATCGCCTACCCAGCTTGAGCAGGGCCAGCACCCATTGGTTGGCTGCCGCCTGCTCCAACAGCAGCTCAAGCTCGCGCCGATCGTCGGGGGTGGGGCGAATCAGCAACCCCTCCTGCTGCAGGGCCAGGGGCCAGGCGGCGGCCGCCGCCGCCGCCGCCACAGCGCCAATGCCAGGGATCAGGCGAATCGGGCAGTGGGGATGGAAGCGCCGCAGGGCCAACAGCACATAACTGCTGGTGGCAAACAGCGACACATCGCCCTCACAGAGCAGCACCACGGCCCGGCCGGCCGCCACCTCGGCGGCGAGCCGATCGGCGGCGGCCCGCCAGGCCGAGCGGCGGGGCTCGGCCTCGCTGGTCATCGGAAACAGCAGGGGCAAGCGCTGCTGGTGGGCGGCGATCCAGGGGGCAGCGATG
>CANHSW010000079.1 GCA_947463165.1 Cyanobacteriota bacterium | reverse complement strand
TGCCTTCAATGCCTCCGCCATCGCCGCCACCTACGGCTCCATCAGTGCGGTGACCTTCATCACTGCCCAGAGCTTTTTAGAGAGCCAAAAGCTCTCATTTGATGGCTTCATGGTGGCGGCGCTGGCCCTGATGGAATCGCCGGCGATCATCGTCGGCCTGCTGATGGTGAAGTTGGCCACCGCCCAGAAGCGTCCCGATGACAAGGGGATGCGCTGGGGCGCAGTGTTGCACGAGGCCTTCTTAAATAGCTCGGTGTTCCTGCTGCTGGGCAGCCTGGTAATCGGCATATTGGTGGCCCTAAACAGCCCCCACAATGTGGAAAAGATGGCGCCATTTACCGAAAAGCTATTCTACGGCGCCCTTAGCTTCTTCCTGCTTGACATGGGCATTGTGGCCGCCCAGCGGCTCAGCGACCTGCGCAAGGCCGGGGCATTTTTGATCGGCTTCTCAATAATCATGCCCCTGTTCAATGCCGTGATTGGTGTGTTGATTGCCAGCGCCATTGGCCTGCCTTCGGGAGATGCGCTGCTGTTCGTGGTGCTCTGCGCCAGCGCTTCCTACATAGCAGTACCGGCGGCCATGCGCATGACGGTGCCCGAGGCCAACCCAAGCCTCTATATCTCCACGGCGTTGGGGGTAACCTTCCCCTTTAACATCATTGTGGGTATCCCCATCTACATGGCTTTAGTAAACAAACTTATCCCCGCCTCTTAAACCCAATCCAGCTATGAAACGTCTTGATTTGATCCTCAGCGAACGCGAGCTAGACAGCATCCTCAAGGTGATCGATGCCGCCGGTGCGCCTGGCTATTCGGTAATCAAGCACGTCACCGGCAGGGGGCCCCATGGGGCGGTTTCCGATTCGATGGACTTCAGCGGCCTGGGCGCCAATGCCCACGTGATCGTATTTTGCAAGCCCGAAATCCTGCCGGCCATCCGGGCAGGGGTGCAGCCGCTGCTCGATTACTACGGTGGCGTCGCCTTTGTCAGTGATGCCGAGCCGCTCTAAGCCGAGTTCCTGTGATCCGAGCCGCTGTAAATGATTAGGCCCGGTGGGCGACTAATCCCGGCTGATACACCCAGCTGATACCAACGGCATATACCACCGGCTGCTGGCCCTGAGCCAACAGCATTGCAATCACTCCGTCACTGGGCCAGTGGTTTTATGCAATCCCGCTGGCATCCCTACTGGGCCAGCAGTGCCTGCAGCGCATCAATCAAACCAGTGATCGCCAAGCCAGCGGCGGCGGCATCGGCTTTGGTGCCGGCCCGGAAGCTGCCGATCACGGAGTTGGCGGCCGTCTCGATGGCGGGCCAGCTATCGCCAGCCAGGGGCTGGATCAGCGGAGCGGCCTTGGCCCAGAGGGGTTGGAAGCCAGCCATGCTGGCGGCGGCGGTAGTCCAGTTGCCCGCCTTCAATTGAGCCTCGGCTTGCTGGAGCAGCTCGAGCAGGGGAGCCAGGGCTGGCGCCAGGGCCGCCCGGGCCGCATTTTGGGCCGCGATCTTGGCGGATTCAGCTACACCGTTGACAGCGTTTTGGCCGCTGGAGCAGCCGCTGAGGCCCAGGGCGGCGGTGGCGGCGACCAGGGCCATGCTGGCGCTGATCAGGCGTGGGATCCGCATGGGAGCAGAGGGGAGGATCTCCCCAAAACCCTATGCAACCAAGAGCTGGATGGGGATTTTTACAGATTTTTGCAAGCCTTGTTTGCCAAAAGCGGCCAGGGAAGCGGCCGGGGCCCCAGGGCTCAAACCCCCGCCAGCACCTGCGCCTCCGCCTCGGCGCTCACCACCCGGCCCTGCTCCTCAAAACCCTCGATCTGATCGAAGTTGAGATAGCGATAGAGACGTTCGCCGTTGGGATCGATCTTGGCGGCGGCGATCGCCAGGTATTGCTGCTTGGAGGGAATACGCCCCAGCTGGGCGCAGACGGCCGCCAGTTCAGCGCTGCCCAGGTACACCTGGGCGCCATTACCGAGGCGATTATTAAAATTACGGGTGCTGGTGGAAAACACACTGGTGTTGTCCTCCACACGCGCCTGGTTGCCCATGCACAGGGAACAGCCAGGCATCTCCATGCGACTGCCGGCCGCCTCAAAGATTGAGTAGTAGCCCTCCTCCTTGAGCTTCTCCTCATCCATGCGGGTGGGCGGGCACACCCACAGCCGCGCCTGATTAGCCCCCTGGCCCTCCAGCACGGTGGCGGCGGCGCGGTAGTGGCCGATGTTGGTCATGCAGGAGCCAATGAACACCTCATCGATCCGCTCCCCGGCTACATCGCTTAGCAGCTTTACGTTATCGGGATCATTGGGGCAGGCCAGAATCGGCTCGGTGAGCTGATCGAGATCGATCTCGATTACAGCGGCATACTCGGCATCGGCATCGGCCTCCATCAGCACTGGGTTGTCCAGCCAGGCCTGCATCGCCTTGATGCGGCGGGCCAGGGTGCGGGCATCGCTGTAACCACGGGCGATCATGTTTTTCATCAGCGCCACATTGCTGCGCAGGTATTCACTCACCGTTTCCACCGAGAGCTTGATCGTGCTGCCAGCGCAACTGCGCTCGGCGGTGGCATCGGTGAGTTCAAAGGCCTGCTCAAGCTTGAGATCTGGCAAACCCTCTATCTCCATAATTCGTCCAGAGAAGATATTCTTTTTATTCGCTTTTTCCACCGTGAGCAGCCCCTGCTGGATTGCCACATAGGGGATGGCATTCACCACATCCCTCAGGGTGACGCCGGGTTGCAGTGCACCGGAAAAGCGCACCAGCACCGATTCGGGCATGTCCAGGGGCATGGCGCCGATGGCCGCCGCGAAGGCCACCAGGCCGGAGCCGGCCGGGAAGGAGATGCCGAGCGGGAAGCGGGTATGGCTATCGCCGCCGGTGCCAACGGTATCCGGCAGCAGCAGGCGATTCAGCCAGCTGTGGATGATGCCATCGCCGGGCCGCAGGGCCACGCCACCGCGGGAGCTGATGAAATCGGGTAGTTCGGCGTGGGTTTTGAGATCCACCGGCTTGGGGTAGGCGGCGGTATGACAAAAGCTCTGCATCACCAGATCGGCGGAGAAGCCGAGGCAGGCCAATTCCTTCATCTCATCGCGGGTCATCGGCCCGGTGGTGTCCTGGCTGCCAACGGTGGTCATCAAGGGCTCGCAGCTGCTGCCGGCGCGCACGCCGGCCAGGCCGCAGGCCTTGCCCACCATCTTCTGGGCCAGGGTGTAACCCTTGCCGCTGTCGGCGGGGGCGACGGGGCGGATGAACAGCTCGCTGGCGGGTAGACCCAGCTGGGCGCGCACCTTATCGGTGAGGGAGCGGCCAATAAGCAGGGGGATGCGGCCGCCGGCGCGCACCTCATCGGCGATGGTGCTGGGCTTGAGCTGGAACTGGGCCAGGATTTCACCGGCGCCGGGCTGGCCGGCGGCGCGCTCGATCGTGCCGGCGTAGGGGCGGATGGTGATTACATCGCCGGAAACCAAGGCCGACACGTCGCATTCAATCGGCAGGGCGCCAGAATCTTCCGCCGTATTAAAAAAGATCGGTGCAATTTTGCCACCTAGAATCACGCCGCCGCTGCGCTTATTCGGAACATGGGGAATATCGCTGCCGATATGCCATAGCACCGAATTGATCGCCGATTTACGCGAGCTGCCGGTACCCACCACATCGCCCACATAGGCCAGCGGATAGCCCTTTTGCTTCAGTTCAGCGATCAGGGCCAGGCCCGCCGGCATGCGAGTTTCCAGCATGGCATTGGCATGCAGGGGAATATCGGGGCGGGTGGTGGCGTGGGTGGCGGGGGAGAGATCGTCGGTGTTGGTTTCGCCCTCCACCTTGAACACCGTCACGGTGATCTCGGCTGGCAGTTCCGGTTTGGCGGTGAACCAGTCGGCGGCGGCCCAGCTGTCCACCACCTGCTGGGCGTAGGGGTTGGTGGCCGCCAGCTCGATCACGTCGTGGAAGGCGTCGTAAACCAGCAGGGTGCGGCTGAGGCCCGCCGCAGCCTGGCTGGCGATGGCGGCATCGCCGTGGGCCAGCAGGGCGATCAAGGCGGAGACGTTGTAGCCACCGATCATCGTGGCCAGCAGATTTACGGCCTCCAATGGGCTCACCAAGGGGCTGCTGACACCGCCCTGGGCGATGGCGCTCAACCAGCCGGCCTTCACATAGGCGGCCTCATCCACCCCCGGCGGGATGCGCTCGCTGAGCAACTCCAACACAAAGGCCTCCTCCCCGGCGGGGGGCTGCTGCAACAGCTCGGTGAGGGCCTGGGCCTGGGGGGCGGAGAGTGGTAGAGGTGGCACCCCCAGGGCCAGGCGCTCGGCGGCGGCAGCCCGGTAGGTGGGCAGCAACTCAGCTGGGGCAAGGGCAGGAGCGGAGTCGGGCATGTAATAGGAGGGGCGGAGATCCGGCCGCTGCAGGGTCGTACCAGCCATTCTCGACACCGCCAGGTCCCCCCTTGGTGGCGATCGCTGCAGAACCCACTAGCCCCTGCCGCCGCCGGATCTCCGCCCATTCATGATCCCCCCGCCCGAGCCTGGCGTTCGCGGCGGCTGGGATGGGTGAGCAGGAGTGAGGGAAGCTGCGTGGTTCCCTCATGTTCCTCCAGCTTGGTGAGGATGGAGAAGAAGGGGGCCGGCGATCGGTTCAGCCGCCGCAACATTGCCACCGCCTCCCGGTCGGCCTGGTGTTCAAAAGTACGGGAGTATGAGTTTTGTAGGAGGTTTTGGGCCAGGCCCTGGATCGGATTGTCTTGGCCGCCCATCAGGCCGGAAGCCAAGGCCAGGGCGTGGCTTCTCAACAGCATTTGCAGAGGATGGCGGTGCTGGGCATGGCCGGCCTCATGGGCCAGCACGGCCAGTAGTTCGTCCTCAGTGGCCAGCTTCACCAGGGCATCGGTGACCACCAAGATGCCTCCCGGCAGGCATAAGGCATTGGCGCCGATCGTGGCGCTGTCGCGCAGTTCCAGGCGCAGTCGCAGGTGCTCTGGCGCGATGGCCTGGATATTCGCCACCAGCTTGTGCACCCGTTGCTGTTGCGCTTCGGCAAGCCGGCTCGGGACGAACGCCTCCTGATCCAGCCCCGCCAGGCTCGCCTCGCCCAGCTGCCGTTCCGCCGCCGGCGGCAGCAAGGCACCCACCAGGGAGGCCAGCAGCGGTAGGCCGCCCAGTACCGCCCCGGCGATGGTGCCCCCGGCGAGCAGCAACGCCCCCAGCGCACCGGCGCGATGGGTCTCTGCCCAATGCAGCAGCCTTGGTAGAACCGTTGCGGGTCGGCGGGCGAACAGGGCGGCCAATCGGCCATCGTCATTCACCTCCACCAGCCCGCCGCCAGGCCAGTGCAACCTTGGCCTGGCGCGACCCGGCGGTTGCTCCAACCGCAGCAGGGCCAGGGGTTGGCGTTGCTCCAGTTCGCCGCCCCGCAGCAGCAGCTGGCCGTTGGGCAGCAGCACCACAACGACGGGAACCGCTCGGGAGGATCTGCCGTCGAAATAGAGGCCCTCGAATTCGTCCACCCGCACCCCCCTAAAAACTGATGTCAAACAGGCCGTCCATGGCGTCGGCCTCGGCGAAGCCGCCTTCCGCCAGGGCCGAGATGCGTTCCTCCTCGGCCGCCAGGAAGCCGTCGAGCGCCAAGCCCGGGCTGAGGCTGATCCGCTGCAGCCGATAGCGCGTTTCCCGGATGCGCACCCATGGCCAGGCCAGTCCGAGGCTCGCCACCAGCACCAGTCCATGCAGCAGCCGCATCCCCAGCAATTCCCGAGCGCGCCAGGTGCAGGCGAAGCGCAGTTCTCCCAGTTGGGTGCAGCGCCACGTGAGGCTGGCGGCCCGGGCCTCCAGCCAGCACGACCAGAGCAGCAGCAGGGGGAGGCTCGTTAGGGCCAGGAGGGGCAGGATCGCCCACGTCGAAACCAGCGGCTCCCCTGCCACCGGCGCCACGCTGAATTGCCGGAACTTAATGATCGCCATGATCAGCAAGGCTCCGCTCAGGGCCAGGGTGGCGATGGCGGGCAGTAGCAGGGGGAAGGCCCGGCCATGGAGGCGTAAAAAGTCTGCTGGGGTGGCGGTGAAGGCGAACGGTGTGGTGCCGAAACGGCGATGGCGAATCAGAAAACGCCTCCATCGCCAGGCCACATAGGGTTGCAGCAGGCCCAGGCTCAAAGGTACGAGTAAACGCAGCCCAAGCAGAAAAACCGTCTCTCGCCAGAGCCGGAAGCGAGCTTCTGAACTGCCGAAGCCAAAGCGCAGGTTGCGATAGCTGGTCTTGCTGGCGTTGTAGCGCAGGGATTGCATCACCAGCCACGACAGGACGAGCACCTGAAGCAGCAGAAACGCTATGCCGACCCCTAAGGACACCATTGGCTCCACCAGGCCCTCAAGCTTGGAGAAACTCCCAAGATTCTTCAGCAGGAATTTGGTGGCGGAGGCCAGGCCCATCGCGAGCAGATCGCTGGAGTTGCTCAACAGGGTCAGGCCCACGCCGATCACCAGCCAGCCCACAAACAGGGCCCAGGGGTTGGCCTGGTAGTCGAAGCCACTTGCCTTGATGCGGGTCTGGCTGAGGAAATAGCGACGGGTGCGCACCCTGGCCCAGGGCATGTACGCACCACAGCTGGCCAGGCTGAGGGCCAAGTTCACCAGCCAAATCTGGAAATATTCGCCAGTACGGCCGCTGAACTCCAGCTCAACTGATGCCGCTTCCCTCCTGGAATCCCTGTCGGATTGGGCGACAGTTGCTGGATGAGTCACTGGCAATCACCTTTTGCTTAAACCTAGCTGTTTTGCCCTGTCTGCAGCTCCACCCCCTCCGGTTTGTCAACCCCCTCACCGGCATCACCCGGGGGCCCTTCACAGATGCTCATCTCGGTATTGCCAGCGGTATTTGCACCCAAGTTCAGGGCTGGGGGAGCCAACTCCCATGTAGATGGCAACGGTTGGGGCAAACAGCCGCCACTAAATGATGGTGGCAGCAGGCTCAGGGACCCGCCTGCCGCCGATAGATCCGCTCCACTTCAGCCACCGCCTTGAGGATGGGGGCATCGCAGGAATCGATCCAATCCGCCACCCCCCGGGTGAGCCCCAGGCTGGAGCCCCCCCGGGAAGCTTCCAGGGTGCCGGAGAGGGCCTGCTGGCGCACGGCCAACAGGGCCACCAACAGCTGATCAACTTCACTTGCCTGGGGGCCGGAAGACATGGCTCGGGCAATGGCCAGGGCTTCGTCAATGCGCTGGATCAGCTCAACGGGGGGTGGCTGCATCTTGAGCGGCACAAACAAAGGGATTTACGGCCAGATCTGGGCCATCCACCCAGACAAAAGAGGTCTGGCTACGGATGTTGTCAATGTTCAGATAGGTCTGCTGACCACCACCTGGGTAACAGGAGACAGGCGCCTGGGGACCAGCAATTCCCTGGTAGACCACGGTGCCAGCCGGCAGGGTTACCGATAGCATTTTCTTGGCGCTGTTGCCCCAACTTTGATTTAGTGCTAATCGCCCAATCACCGTGGTATTGAGGTCGAACTGATCGGTGGTCAGGTAGCGGCCTTGATTATACTTTGGATCGCTGTAATAGCGAAAGAATGTCTGGGGCATCCTCAGGGTTACTTTTATACACTTGGAATCGAGAAAGGTGGCGGCAATATCTGGCGGGAGCGGGCAAGCAGCCGCCACCTGAGCCCGCAGCGGCAAGGGCGCCAGAGCGCCATGGGCCAATGGCGCCAAGGCAAGGCCTAGCCACAAAAACTGGGCGGCACCCAGGGCGCGAAAGTTCATGGCGACAATCAACCGAGCTGTGGTACGGGCGACCCAGGGCACAGCGGCCAACCAGATCGTGGCCAGAGACTATTGACGAGGCCAGATCTTTTGAATTTCAGGATACAAACTGTTGCAGTGGCAAATGGCCTGATGCCAGCCTGCTCAGGGTTCAGTTACAAAGCGCCGGCGCACACCGCAACTGCCTGATGCAACTGACCCGCTGGGACTTCTGCAACTGCTGAAACTGCTGCAACTGCGGAAACTGCTGCGACTGCTGAAACCGCTGGGGCTGGCGGCGCAGGATCCGCACCCGGTAGGTGCAGTGCGCCGGCCCGAAATGCTCGATCAGGGCCTCCCGGGCCTCGTGTTGCAGCTCCTCCAAGGAGGGAGCGGCGATCTGCAGGGCAGGGGCATCGCACCGGGCTTCCAGGTGGCCGGGGCGTTCAACCACAAAGCGGAACACGACCTCTCGCATGACGGCACTTCTCCCTTTGCGACACCATCCTTGAGCCGCCGCGGCCGCCGTTGGCGTGCCGCTGAATACGGAGTACCGTCCCCCGACATACCAAGGGGGCGGGGCAGCAGCCAGCCCGCCACGGGCAACAACCAAAAGATCGAAGGATTGAAGGGCTGAAGGATTAAAGAAGCGCATGAATGCGCATACCAATCCCGGTGCGAACGTTCGCCAGCTCACCCCTGTCAGCCGCTCAATCTGCTGCTCCAGGCTTGGCGCCCCCGCATTCCTGCCAGCTCTGCAACAGTCGCGCCAGCTCTGCT
>CANHSW010000078.1 GCA_947463165.1 Cyanobacteriota bacterium | reverse complement strand
GGGGGAGTCATGATTCGAGTAGCAGGGTGGAAAGAACAACCGTTGTCGCCCCACAGCGCAGGGACTCCTCGAGGGCGGTGTCGTAGCAATGCGTCAGAGCCTCGTGGCACTTCCGCAGGTGCTCCTGCAGGGCTTCCTGCAGCCGGCGAAGCAGCAGCACGGAGCCCGGGGTACTGGCACGGCTCAGGCGGTGGAGGCCGTCTTCCATCGCCAGGGCTCGCTGCACCAGGCGCTCCAGCAGCACCAACATCGCCACCGCACAGCCCGGATCCAGCTCGGCGCAGGCCGCGGCCAGGCCGCGCACCCCCTCCAGCCGCTGGCAGATCTGCCGCCAGTGATGCGAGGCCTCCAGCGCCAGCTCGGCGTCAAGCCGCAGCCGCTCCCGCAGCACGCTGGCGTCGAGCAGACAGGCCGGCGGCGGCGAGGGTGCCGGTTGGCGCAGGCGGCGCTGGGCCCACCGCCACACCCCCAGGCTCGCCAGGGGCGGCAGCAGGCCGGGGAGCAGCACGGGCCAGCGCATACCCAGGGCGCCCGCAACCAAGCTGGTGCTCAGGCCGAGGCCGCAGTAGAGCAGCAGCCCTTCTCGACCCTGCATGGACCTTTCAAGCAGCGCAACAGTGCTTGTCGGCACTGTCTGCCATCGGGATAATCCGTGCTGCGGCATAGATGAATGCCCTCTTTAATCACCGTGTGAGCACAGTGTTCTGCGGCCTCTTGGCCTGTGTCAATCATCGTCAGATGGAAGCAAGTGGAAGATGCTGTAAGCGGCCACATTGGCTTGCTTTGCCGATAGAGTCTTGTCGGCGGCAAGCACTCCATGCCCCGCCACTTTGTCCCCGCCACTTTGTCGACGGCAATGAGCTGGACAGCCTTCCTTATGCTTGCCCCCCTCAACAATCAGGAACGGCAGCACATCGCCAGCCTCCGGGCTCACCCTCTGCTGGCCAACCTTGCCTTCCTCCACTGGGATGACCTGCTGGCGCTGTTGTTGCAGCGGCGCTTTTTGTCGCTGTCGATCGTGAATGTGTATGAGTTTGTGATCGACGCCCTGGAGAGCGATTCAATCAAGGCCACAGTGCGGCAGATCTTGCATGAGGAATACCCGCGTAACACCCGCGGTATGCCACTGGCCTCCCATCGCGAGTTGCTGTTTCGCGACCTGCTGCATCTGGGCGCCAGCCGCGAGCAGATACTCAGCACCCGCGAATCCGCTGACACGCAGCAGGTGCGGCTGGCCAGCCTAGAAGCGTTGCAGAACTGCCTGGGCCAGCCCTACAGCGACCTGGCCTTGATTGCCTTTTTGCGTTTCTGGGCCGAGGTGCTGGTGTCAGTGGAGTACGAGTGCCTCTGGCCGCGCCTCTCGGAACGCTTGGCCCATGGTCCGGCGGCGGAGGGAGTGCGATCCGAATTTTTTTATTACCACATGATTCACGATCGCCGCCAATCAGATATCGGCACTGATCAACTCCTGGGCGGCCTCACCCACTCCCAGGAACTGGCCCGCCACATGGCCGATCTAATTGCCAGCGAGCAAGCCCTCCAGATTGCCATCAGCCAGGTGGAGCGGGCCTGGGCGCTGAAGGATCGCTTCTACCGGCAGTTCCTGCCCCTGCTGGCCACCAGCTAACGAACGCTATAACCGCGTGGCTATTGGGGTAGTCGGCATGTCTGGAGTGATTGGTGGGATTCGAGAGGGAAATGAGTTGTCCCATCGCATATTTGAACCACTACTTCTCGAGGTTATGAACCAGAAGGAGAGCAATCAGATCGTGCACAAGACATTTGCGGAAATTGAATCAAATACCGGTAGTGCCCCATTCAAAGACCCAGGTATTTTGCCCGTCACCGATCTAGAGAGTTGGCCAAACACCAACTCATGCCGGTTCGTAGGTAGCGGTAAAGATATCGGGCTTACAGGGGTATAGCTCGCCCTGCACACCACGGATGATCCAGTCGCCCCAGTTGACGCGATGGATGCCCTCCAGCGTTACGATCTCCAGCTCATCGGTTGGGTTTTCGTCAAGTGGCATCGTGCGCTGCAGCGTGCCTGATTTGTTCGGCTCTCCGTTCCATGCGTCGTGCAGCCATGCTGGCCAATCGCTGTGGTCGTTGCGGCGCTCGCGCGTCATCTGGAACGCTTCGATCACCACGGGTTTCTTGCGGTACTGAAGTTGCATCACGATCCTCTCTATCGCCAGTGTTGCGTGGGTGCTGGCTGGCCCTGTCATAGACAGATCTGCCCTGGCGGATGCCCGGCCTATGGACACCGATAGACTTGGCAGGCTGGTCAGGCCAGTTTTTTGCATTCAAACAAATCAAGGTTTTAAATTTTAGAGACTTGACCCGTCCCGGTGCACCTTTTTGATGGCGCGGCTAGATGGATATTCATAGGCTAACTAGGTGGATGCCTATGGCAGAATCTATGCGGTGTTTGGTGCAATTTGATCGCATTGTTGGGTGATGGATCGGTTAATGCCGGTCGTCAGGGTGGGAGCCCGCGAGTACTCCAAGTCCGCGCTGGAGCGCGATCAGGCCAATTCGGTTTCTCGGTTACTCTCTAATCCGTCGATCCAGGACAATCTCTGCGGTGCCAGCCGGTGCTCGATCTGACCACCCGGGAGCTGGGCTGGGTGCCCCAGGTGAATCTGGTGCCGAGGCGGAAGACCGCGATTGCTTATCTTTGGGAGCTGATCGCCCGGTGGCAGTTTTGTTGAGCAGCCAGCTATGGCCATCCGGAGATAGCCAGCCAGTGTTGACAATTCAGAGATGACCAGTCAGATACTCACGATCTGCTGTGTCGGTGCCGGCTATGTGGGTGGTCCCACCATGGCGGTGATCGCTGATTGCTGTCCCCAGATCCGCGTCACGGTGGTGGATCTCAACGCCGCACGCATTGCCGCCTGGAACGATGCGGATCTGAATAGGTTGCCTGTCTACGAGCCAGGGCTCGATCGGGTGGTGGGTCGCTGCCGGGGCCGCAATCTCTTTTTCACCACCGAGGTGGAGGCGGCCATTGCCGAGGCCGATATGGTGTTTCTCTCGGTGAATACCCCCACCAAAACCAGGGGGGTGGGGGCTGGCCAGGCCAGTGACCTGCGCTGGATCGAGGTCTCGGCCCGGCAGGTGGCGGCCTGCGCCCAGGGCCACACGATCGTGGTGGAGAAGAGCACCCTGCCGGTGCGCACGGCGCAAACGGTGCAGGCGATCCTGGCGGCCGCCGAGGGAGCTGGCGGCGGTAAAACCTTTTCGGTGCTCTCCAATCCGGAGTTCCTGGCGGAGGGCACCGCGATCACCGATTTGATGAATCCCGATCGGGTGCTGATCGGCGGCGACGATCCCGCCGCCATTGAGGCCCTGGCCAGCGTTTATAGCCATTGGGTGGCCCCCGAAAAGATCCTGCGCACCAACCTTTGGAGCAGTGAGTTGTCCAAGCTCGCCGCCAATGCCTTCTTGGCCCAGCGGATCAGCTCGATTAATAGCATCGCCGCCTTCTGTGAGGCCACCGGTGCCGACGTGGGGGAGGTGGCCCAGGCGATTGGCAGCGATAGCCGAATCGGCGCCAAGTTTCTCAAGGCCGGACCTGGCTTTGGCGGTAGTTGTTTCCAAAAGGATATTCTTAATCTGGTCTATCTCTGCGGCCACTACGGACTGAAGGAGGTGGCCGCATATTGGCAGCAGGTGGTGGAGCTGAACACCTGGCAGCAGCACCGCATCGCCAGATTGGTGGTGCACAGGCTATTTGGCAGTGTGAGCGGCAAGCGTCTGGCGGTGCTCGGTTTTGCCTTCAAAGCAGACACCAACGACACCCGCGAGGCCCCGGCGATCCGCATCTGTAAAGACCTGCTGGAGGAGGGGGCGGAGCTGGCTATCTACGATCCCAAGGTGGCTCCGGAGCAGTTGGTCCGGGATTTGGGCCAGCCCCAAACCCAGACCAATGGCGACGGTACTTGGCAATCCTGTGGCTCCGTGCTAGAGGCAGCCCATGGCGCCGATGCGGTGTTGGTGCTCACGGAGTGGGCCGAGTTTAGTGAGCTTCCATTCAAGGATTTGGCGGCGGTGATGCGTAAGCCAGCTTGGTTATTTGATGCCAGGGGGATCACCAATGCTGCCGCCGCCCGCGAGGCAGGCCTGAACCTGTGGATCGTGGGCCAGGGCGGCGCTGTTTCGTAACTGGGCCTGTCAGGCTTGTGAGCATTCCGGCAATATCGATGGCAGGCGGCTCCACCATCGTTTTGGCCCTGGAGGGGCAGCTGCGTCTTGATGACCAGCCGGCCTTCCATGAAGCCGTCGCCCTGGCCCAGCGTCAGGGAGGCGGCCAGCTGGTGGTGCTGGCCAGCCGGCCGGTTGACCAGCGGCTGCGGGGGCCCCACCAAAGGCGGTTGGAAGCCCAGGCCCTGGCCTCGTTGCGGGCCCGCCTGGCCGTAGAAGCGATTCCCCTGCTGCATTTTCCGCAGCAGTCCAGGCAGGAGGCGCTCACCGCGATGCGTCCGCTGCTGCGGCCTGCTGCGGTGCTCTGCTGCCAAGAGAGCCGGCTCTTCTCCGACTGGCCGCTGGCGGCCGCCAATTTCCCCCGGGTGTTCTCGGATTTCCGGCGGCGGTTGGAGCGGTCTCCAGAACCACCGCTGCCGCCGCCGGATTTGAGCGGTTTGGGCGGTGCCGGGCAACACTTGCCGGCGGCCTGGCTGCAGCCATCCCCAGCCGGTGCAGCCGGTGCATCCCTCGGCCCGCCACCAGATGCCCATCCCTGCGACCCCCGCAGCGCTTTTCCCTTTAGCGGCGATGAACCCAGCGCCCTGGCCCGGCTACATCATTATTTTTTTAACTCCGATGGTTTGCATAATTACAAGGCCAGCCGTAATGGCCTGGTGGGTGTGGAGTTCTCTTCTAAGTTCTCGCCATTTCTAGGCATTGGCTCCCTTTCGGTGCGGCGCATTTGGCAGGAGCTGCTCCGCTACCAGGCCCTCCAGGGCAACACAACCGATGAGGGTTCCGAGTGGATGAAGCAGGAACTGCTCTGGCGCGAGTTCTTTATTTGGTGTGAGCAGTGCCATGGGGCGGCATTCCATGCCCCCGGCGGCATCCAGGGCCGCCCAGCCCAGGGCCGTTTAGGCCAGGGGAACGCCGACTGGGAGCGCTTCCGGCGCTGGACCCTTGCCGACTGCGGCCATCCCCTGATCGATGCCCAGCTGCGTGAATTGCTAGCCACCGGCTACCTCTCCAACCGGGGCCGCCAATGGGTGGCCTCCCACTTCGTGAACGAATTGCGGCTGCCCTGGACCTGGGGCGCCCGCTTTTTTGAGTGGATGTTGATCGATGCCCACCCGGCCCTGAACAGCGGCAACTGGGCCTATCTGGCCGGCGTGGGCTCCGATCCCCGCAGCTTCGGGGGCAGTCCTCGGCGCTTTGATCTGGAGCGGCAGCTGCGCCAATACGACCCCCAGGAGACGCACCGGAAGTTATGGACTTGAGTGATGGCCCTGAGCCCATGGCATTAACCCTGATCCTGGGCGATCAGTTGCATCGCGAGTGGTTCAGCCCCTCGCCGCTGCAGCTAAGGGCCGGCCAGCCGGTACTGATGATCGAAGACCTGGTGGTGGCCTCCGCCTATCGCTATCACCAGCTGCGCTTGCTGCATACCTTCGTGGCGATGCGCAGTTTCCGCGACGCGCTGCTGGAGCGGGGTATTGATGTGCGTTATTTCGAGTTGCCGGCTTCCGAGGGCGTGCCGTTCTGGCAGCGGCTTGCGGCGGAGCTGGCAGCGGAGCTGGGGGCAAGCCAGGCGGGTGCGGGCCAGGAGTTGCGGGTGGCCGAAATTGCCGACCGGGGTTTTGAGCAGCGGCTCCAGCGGTTCTGCCAGGAGCAGAAGCTGAGGCTCACCGTGCTGCCCTCCCCCGCCTTCCTGGAATCCGTGGCAGAGAGCCGGGTTTGGTTTGAGGGGCGGCGGCGCCCTCTGATGAAGAGCTTCTACGAGCGCCAGCGCCGCCGTCTGGGGTTGCTGCTGGAGGCCGATGGCTCACCTACGGGCGGCCGCTGGAGTTTCGATGCCGACAACCGCCGCCGCCTACCTAAGAGTTACCAGGAGCCACCGCTGCCGGTGGTGGCCGCCAGTTTCCACGAGCCGGCGGTGAGGGAACTGATCGGCCGCCACTTCGCCGATCACCCCGGCCAGCTGGGGGCGCTCTGGATTCCCTACGACCAGGCCGGCGCCGACGCCTGGCTGCAGCGGTTTCTGCAGGAGCGATTCGATAACTTTGGCCCCTACGAAGACGCCCTCAGCCAGCACCACGACACGCTGCAGCATTCGCTGCTCTCTCCCCTACTCAATATCGGTTTGCTTAGTCCAGCTGCGGTGATCGAGGCCAGTCTTGAGCATTGCCGCAGGCAACAGACCAGTGGCGGGCAAGTGCCGATCGCTTCGCTGGAGGGGTTCCTGCGCCAGGTGATCGGCTGGCGCGAATTTGTGCGCGGCATTGATCGGCTGCACGGCGACCGCCAGGCCAGCGGTAACTTCTGGCAGCACCAACGCCAACTGGCCCCCTGCTGGAGCGAGGGCAGCACCGGCCTGCCGCCCCTGGATAAGGCGATCGAGCGGCTGAATCGCCTGGGCTACAACCACCACATCGAGCGGCTGATGGTGATCGGCAACCTGATGCTGCTCTGCGAGATCCAGCCCCAGGCAGTGCACCGCTGGTTCATGGAGCGCTACCTGGATTCCTACGAGTGGGTGATGGGCCCGAATGTGTACGGCATGGGGCAGATGAGTGACGGGGGCATTTTTGCTACTAAGCCCTACATCTGCGGTTCCAACTACATCCTAAAAATGGGAGATTTCAAGCGGGGGCCCTGGTGCGAGATCTGGGACGGCCTCTACTGGCGCTTCATCGATCGGCACCGGGCCTTTTTCCAGGCCAACCCCCGGCTCTCGATGATGGTGCGCCTGCTGGATCGGATCGAGCCCCCACGGCGGCAAAGCTTGTTTGCAGCCGCCGAGGCTTTTATTCAGCGAGTCACCTTGCCGCTGTCGTGAGATTGCGGTGGGCTCTCTCAGCGAATCAGGTTGGCCAAGCCGCAGTGAGTGGCTGGCCTTGGTTTGGGGCTTTACAAAGTTATTTTAGCTGTAATAATAGCCGCCATCGGCGCGATTTTTGGCCACAAAACTGCAATGGAGGGCTACCCTCCAAATTGCCCGGTGGATGGGTGTTGGGTCGTGGTGGATATGCTCTGGGAATTGAGCCCGAATTATTTCAGAAGCACTCCAGGCATTGTAGTGCGGTATGCGCGGATTGAGATGGTGGGCCACATGGGTTGAGCCTATGCCGTGGTGCAGGAAGTTAAGGATTGGTCCATAGGGGCGATCGACGGTTTGCAGTGCTCCCTTTGCCCAATCCCATTCATCAGCGGAAAAGTGAGGGACGGCCCGGTCGGTGTGCTGAAGCCAGGTGTAGCAAACCAGCCATGCATTGATGATCAGATATGGCAGCCCATACACGCAAAGCACCCGGATCACGGAGGTTTTTATCATTAACACGGCTAGAATCAGCAGCATCACGGCAACTCCTGCGCTGGAGACCCGCACCAGATCAGACCATTTACCGGGAAATAACTTGCGCTCTCCATTATTAAAAGGAGGCGCGTCAACGAAGTGAGATGTTGGAAAGCCATGATCGGGCCCTCCGGTAACTCCAACCAGCAAATACAGGGGCCAGCCAATCAGCATGTGCACTGCAATTGAGACCATCGCATAGGCAGATGGCCCCAGAAACCTCTTTAGCTTTACGCTAAATATGGCCCAGGGTGAGTTGCGCAGCGAGGGCACATGGGTTTCTCCGGCTTCAAGGTGGTTGCAATTGGCATGGTGCACGGCATGGCTGCGCTGCCAGGAAAAGTAAGGAACAAGCAGCAGGCTGTGCAGCACAAACCCAACGCAGTTCTCAACAACTCGGTTCGGATGAAAGGCATTGTGCCCACACTCATGGGCTAATACCCAGCAACCCATCGCCAATGTTCCCGTGAACACCGCATAGACAATCCATAGGGGTGCATAGCTCCATTGCAGCGGGATAAAACAGCCAACTGCATAGGCGGCCAGGGAGGTTAGCAGGGAGAATGCAAGGCTCATCCAGGCCTTGCCCACGTCCTTTTCCGTGAGGCTTTCAGGCATTGCCGCCAGAAGTTGCTGCTTGCTGGGCCATTGCCGCAGCCCCAACTCATTGCTGAAGCGGTCTGTGGTTGCCTGCTGTGGTCGCGGCTGGATCGCTGATTGAATCATTTAGCTGATTGAGTCAATAATGAGTGAAAGCTATCTTGCTCAATATCCAGCAAGATCATTTTTTACACCAGGAAGCTAACTGTTAATCAACTGCGGCTGTGGCTGTCCCACGGTCTCGGCTGTCCTGGGGTCTCGGTTGTCCTGCGGTCTTGGTTTCGCAGGCATGGCTGTTCGCCGCGATGGCTGTTCGCCGTGCTGGCTGTTCGCCGCAATGGCTGTTTGGTCGCGATGGCTGTCTCGCTGCGATGGCTGTTACGCCACGATGGCTGTTTGGTT
>CANHSW010000077.1 GCA_947463165.1 Cyanobacteriota bacterium | reverse complement strand
TGCTATCTCCCCCAGCTGCAGCTGGCGATCGCCACTGGCCCACACCGTGGCCGCCGGCACCTTGAGGCTGGGGTCGGCCTCCGCCTGCAGCGCCAGGCTCAGCTCCCAGAGCTCCTCCCCCTCCGGCGGGGCCGCGAGTTCCAGGCAGGTGCGAGCTGGCGCCACCTTGCCGGCCACCGCCTCGCGCCAGTGGTGGGTGGCCACCTCCAGCCGTTCGGTCTCCTCCTCATCGAGCTTGAGCTGCCCCTCCCCGGGCCCCAGGGCCTGTTGCCAGGCGCCCAGCAGCGGGTCGAGCTCCTCGCTGGCCTGGGCCGCAAAACCCTGGCGCAGCTGGCCATCGAGCAGCGTTTCCAGGAAGCTGGCCACCCGCAACCGACCACTACCCGGCCGCCGGCAGCTGAGGGCGAGTTCCGGTTTGCGGCCATCGCCGATGGCGCAGGTGGCCACCTGGGGCAGGCTGATGGCCAGGGTCTCCAGCCGATGGCGATCGTCCTCCCGGTTGAGCAGCGGCAGCCAGTGGGCCCGCCCCTCCTCCACCAGGGGCAGCCAGCGGCCCCGGGCGATCAGGCTCAGGCACCAGCGCTGCAAGTGGGTCCACCAGCGCAGGTCATCGGCCAGGTCGGGATGGTCGCCGGAGAGGGGCAGACGGCTGAGCCACTCGCTGGCGGCGGCGGGCTTCAGGGCCAGGCCCTCCACCTGCCAGGGCCACCACTCCACCCCCTTGGGGATCGGTTCGCCCGCCAGCAGCGGCAGGCCACTCCAGGCGGCCCCATTGGGCTTGCGGCCGCCCTTGCCCACCAGGGCCCGACTGGGCAGGGTGAGGCTGGCGGTGGCAGGGCGCAGATCTTCCGACCACAGGTCGCTCTCGTCCAGCCAGGTGGCCAGATCGTCAACGTTCAAGGAAAAGGGATGGGCGGCCGCCTCGCCGCTGGGGGCGATCGGCTCAGCCACGCGCCAGGTATCCGCCCAGAGCAACAGGCGACCGCCCGCACCTTCGGGGGGAAACAGCCAGGTGGCGTGCAGCAGGCTCATCAGGGCCGGAGTACTGGCAGTTGACGCTGCGCTGTGTGCAGCAGCAGCGCACTGCCGATCAGGGGCAGCCAGAGCGGCAGCCACCTACTTACAGCAGCCATCATCACAGCTGGCAGGGGCACCCCCGCCGGCGACCATCCGGCAAGGGGAGCCGCCAAACTCAGCAGGCCGCAAACCGCCCCCACCAGGCCCGCCTGCAGGTGGCCGTCATCGGGATCGACCCGCTGCAGGTGAAAGGCCAGCAAGCCATAAAAAAAGCCGCAGCCGCCGGCCCTTAGCGCCGCATCCAGCAGGCCACTGGCCCTGGCCAGCGGTGCCTCCCCAGCCACAGCAGCCCAACCCAAGCCGATGGCGCCTGCCACCAGAGCGGCGATCAGGGCCCAGCCGATCGAGCGCAGCCGCAACTGGGCGCGCTGCTGGCCCGTGAGCGAGCCAGGCTGGTGGGGATTGCGGTTGCTGATGGCCAAGGGGAAGCCGCTCCGGCTGCTGCCTGCGCTGGGCGATCATGCCCTTTCCAGGCTTATTGCGCAGAGTCATGGCCGCCGCCAGCACCGTGCCCGTCTCCCCCGCCGGGCAGCCCCGCAGCGGCGACGAGATTCGTAGCGCCTTTCTCGATTTCTACGAGCGGCGCGGCCACCGGCCCATGGCCAGCGCCTCGTTGATTCCCGACGACCCCACGGTGCTGCTCACCATCGCCGGCATGCTGCCCTTCAAGCCGGTGTTCCTGGGCCAGGCCGAACGGCCGGCCGCCCGGGCCACCAGCAGCCAGAAGTGCATCCGCACCAACGACATCGAGAACGTGGGCCGCACGGCCAGGCATCACACGTTCTTCGAGATGCTCGGCAACTTTTCCTTTGGCGACTACTTCAAAGAACAGGCGATCCAGTGGGCCTGGGAGCTGAGCACCCAGGTGTTTGGCCTCTCGCCCCAGCAGCTGGTGGTGAGCGTATTCCGAGAAGACGACGAGGCCGCCGCCATCTGGCGCGATCTGGTGGGCGTAGATCCAGGGCGGATCATTCGCATGGATGAAGCCGATAACTTCTGGGCCTCAGGCCCCACCGGTCCCTGCGGACCCTGCTCGGAGATCTACTACGACTTCAAGCCAGAACTGGGCAATGCGGGCATCGATCTGGAGGACGACAGCCGCTTCATCGAGTTCTACAACCTGGTGTTCATGCAGTACAACCGCGATGCCGAGGGCCAACTCACGCCCCTGGCCAGTCGCAACATCGACACCGGCATGGGTCTCGAACGCATGGCCCAGATCCTGCAGGGCGTTGCCAACAACTACGAAACAGATCTGATCTATCCGCTGATCGAAACCGCCGCCAACCTGGCCGGCGTCGACTACCGCCAGCTGGATGCCAAGGGCCAAACCTCCTTGAAGGTGATCGGCGACCACAGCCGCGCTGTCACCCAGCTGATCGGCGATGGCGTTACCGCCAGCAACCTCGGCCGCGGCTACATCCTGCGGCGCCTGCTGCGGCGGGTGGTGCGCCACGGCAGGCTGCTGGGCATCGACCGGCCCTTTCTCGCCGCCATGGGGGAGGCCAGCATCGCCCTGATGGGGGCGGTGCATCCCCGGTTGGTGGAGCGTCGCGGCCAGATCCTGGCGGAACTGGACCGGGAGGAGGCCCGCTTCCTGGACACCTTGGAGCGGGGCGAAAAGCTGCTGGCCGACCTGCTGGCCGCCAAGCCCCGGCAGATTTCCGGCGACCAGGCCTTTGAGCTCTACGACACCTACGGCTTTCCGCTGGAGCTCACCGAAGAGATCGCTGAAGAACAGGGCCTGGCGGTGGATGTAGCCGGCTTTGAAGCGGCGATGCAGGCCCAGCGCCAGCGGGCCAAGGCGGCGGCGGTGAGCCTCGATCTCACCCTGCAGGGCGCGATCGAACAGCTGGCCGCCGGCCTGGAGGCCACAGCCTTCGGGGGCTACGAAAGGCTGGAGCAGCCGGGCTGCGTGCTGGCCCTGGTGGTCAACGGCGAGCCGGCCGAGCGGGCCAGCGCTGGCGATGCGGTGCAAATCGTGCTGGACAGCACCCCCTTCTATGGCGAGGGCGGCGGCCAGGTGGGCGACCGGGGCCTGCTGATCGCCGACACCGGGGCCACGGGCGATGGCCCATGCGATGCCGATTCAGCCAAGGGCGAACTGCTCGTCCAGATCGAAGCGGTGGGCCGCAACCGCAGCGTGTTCGTGCATCGCGGCCAGGTGGAGCGGGGCGCCCTGGCGGTGGGCGATCTGGTGCGGGCCCAGGTGGACCGGGGCTGCCGCCGCCGCGCCCAGGCCAACCACACCGCCACCCACCTGCTCCAGGCCGCCTTGAAACAGCTGGTGGATCCCTCCATCTGCCAGGCCGGCTCCCTGGTGGATTTCGATCGGCTGCGCTTCGACTTCCACTGCCCCCGGGCGGTCACGGCCGCCGAACTGGAGCGGCTGGAGGCCCGCATCAACGGCTGGATCGCCGATGCCCACCACCTGCAGGTGCGGGAGATGGCGATCGAGCAGGCCAAGGCCGCCGGCGCCCTGGCCATGTTCGGCGAGAAATACGCCGAGGTGGTGCGGGTGGTGGATGTACCCGGGGTGTCGATGGAGCTCTGCGGCGGCACCCACGTGGCCAACACCGCCGAGATCGGCCTGTTCAAAATTATTGGCGAGAGCGGCGTGGCCGCCGGCATCCGCCGCATCGAGGCGGTGGCCGGCGCGGCGGTGCTCACCTATCTCAATCAACGCGACGCGGTGGTGAAGGCCCTCGGGGATCGCTTCAAGGCCCAGCCGGAAGAAATCGTGGAGCGGGTGACGGGCCTGCAGGAGGAGCTGAAGGCCAGTCAAAAATCCCTGGCGGCGGCCCGCGCCGAGCTGGCCGCCGCCAAGGCGTCGGCGCTGGTGGGCCAGGCCGAGGCGGTGGAGCATGCGGCTGGCCAGCCGTTCCAGCTGTTGGTGCAGCGGCTCGATGGCGTGGAGGGGGCCGGCCTGCAGACAGCGGCCCAGCAGCTGCAGGAGCGGCTGGGTCAGGGCGCGGCGGTGGTGCTGGGCGGCCTGCCGGATCCTGCCGACCTGGGCAAGGTGATCCTGGTGGCGGCCTTCGGCAAGGAGCTGATCGCCCGGGGCCAGCAGGCGGGCAAATTCATCGGCGCCATCGCCAAACTCTGCGGCGGCGGCGGCGGCGGCCGGCCCAACCTGGCCCAGGCCGGCGGTAAGGATGGCTCCGCCCTGGACGGGGCCCTGGCCCAGGCGAAGACCGAATTGAAGCAGGCCCTCAATTAAGTAAGCGCACCCCATGCACTGCTCAGCCAGCCAGCAACCGCCGCTGCCCGACCCCCCATCACCCCAGCCTTCGCTGCGCTTGCTGGCCTGGCTGGGCCTACGCCGGCCGCTCGCCACCACCGCCACCTCAATTGCAGTGACGGTGGCAGTGGCGGCAGGGCTGCTGCCCCTGCAGGCCCAGGCCCAGGTGCAACTGCAATTGCACTGCGGCGGCACCCTGGTGGAGGCTCGAGGCTCGGCCCAGCGGCAGCGGCCAATGGCGAAGTTGGCCTTTTCCCTGGCTCTGGAGGCGGAGGCGGCCCGCTCTGCGGAGGCCCTGGCCACGCTGCAACTGAGGTTGGATGCGGTGCGCCGGCAGCTGCAGGCCCTGGCTGTAGAAGAGCTGCGGGTGAGCGGCCCCAGCACCTGGACTGGTCGCAACTCCCGGATCACCGCCAGCCTGCAGGTGAGCGGCAAGCTGGAACCCCGCCATTACCCAACCCTGGTGCGCGAGGTGGGGGGCCTGGCCGGCGTGCGCCTGGCCCCCGTAACCAGCCAGGCCGACCCGGCCGAGGATCGGGCCAGTGCCCAGGCCCTGCTGCAGGCCGCCTACCAAGATGCGCTGCGCCAGGCCAAACAACTGGCGGCGGTGATGGGTTTGCGCCAGGTGAGGCCCCTGCAGGTGCAGCTGGAGGCCATGCCCCAGCCCTATCTGCTCAAATCAGCCGCCGCCGATGCGGCTCCAGCCGCGCAGCCGTTCAATGCCGACGAACTGGGCCCACCAACCGATCGCCTCAGCCTGCAGGCCAGCTTCTGCCTGCAATGAGCCCTTGCCCGGCATGGCAATTAATAGGGTCAGGGCTACTGCTCAAGGCTGCAAATAAGTGGTTTGACGCAGGCTGGTCTCCAGGTGATCCATCAACCGGCGGGCGGCGGCGATGCCGAGGCCACCACTCTGGATCGCCACTTCACTGGCCAGCCGCAACCGCTCCAATAGCAGGCTGGGATCGTGCTCCATCGCCTGCAACACCTCGGCATTGGTATCACCGCGCACCACGTGATCCACCTGGTAGCCACCGCCGGGTGCCAGCCGGATATTCACGGCATTAGTGCTACCAAACAGGTTGTGAAGATTGCCCATCACCTCCTGGTAGGCGCCGGCGAGGAACAGGCCAATCAAATATGGTTCGCCCGGCCTTAAATGGTGCAACTCTAACAGGGGCTTTACCTGACCGGCATCAATGAAGCGCGCTAATTTGCCATCAGAATCACAGGTGAGATCAGCAAAACTACCGAGCCCAGCAGGGGCCTCATTGAGGCGATGGATCGGCATCACCGGAAACAACTGATCGATGGCCCAGGTGTCTGGTGCCGAACGAAATACCGAGAGATTGGCATAATAAGTACTGGCTAAACCCGCCTGCAAAGCCCGCAGGTCATCGGGCACCCCGGTCAACGGTAGCTGTCTGCTGATCGCCCAGCAACAGGCCCAGTAGAGCTGCTCGGCGCAGGCCCGATCCTGGATGGTGAGATAGCCGAGGCGGAAGGCGGCCAAGGCATCTTCTTTGAATTTGCGGGCGTCGTTCCAGGCCTCCTGCAAATTTTCGGAGTTGATGCCGGCGAGGGTTTCGCGCAAATTGCGCACAATCAATTGTTCGCCTGGCTGGGGCGGGGGAGCTTGATCGCCCACGCCACTGCTGCCGAGCACGTCAAACACCAACACGGAAAAATGACTGGCGATCGCCCGGCCGCTCTCGCTCACCAGGGTGGGGGGCTGCAGGCCGTGGGGCTCGCAGCATTCCCTCACCGTGGCCACCACGTCGTTGGCGTAATTCTGCAGGGAATAATTAGTGGAGGCCGCCGTGGCCGTGCGGCTGCCGTCGTAGTCAACCCCCAGGCCGCCCCCCACATCCAGGTAGCCCATTGAGGCGCCAAGACCGCAAAGTTGCACGTAGAGCTGGGCGGCCTCCTGCAGGGCATCTTTGAGCACGGCGATGTCATTGATCTGACTGCCCACGTGGAAATGCAGCAGGCGCAGATCCGCCAACAAGCCCGCCTGGCGCAGAGCTTCCACGGCGGTGAGCAGATCGGGCACCGACAGGCCGAACTTGGCCCGTTCCCCCACGGAACTTCCCCAATGCCCCGTGCTGCGGGTGGCCAACTTGGCGCGCACACCGATCAACGGAGCGGCCCCCAACTGGCGACTGGCGGCGATGATCCGCTCCACCTCATCGAGCTGCTCGATCACCACCACCGGTTGGCGACCCAGCTGTCGAGCCAGGATTGCCGTTTCCACATAGCGCCTGTCCTTATAGCCATTGCAGATCAGCAGGGCATCGGGGTCTTCAAGTAAGGAGAGGGCAATTAATAGTTCAGCCTTACTGCCGGCCTCCAAACCAAAATGCCAACGCCGACCGGTTTCCACCAATTGCTCCACCACGTGGCGTTGCTGGTTGCATTTCACTGGAAACACACCCTGGTAGCGGCCGCTGTAGCCGTATTGGGCAATTGCCCGCTCAAATGCAGCGTGGAGGCGCTCAAGACGATCCTCCAAGATGTCATCAAAGCGGATCAACAGCGGCAAGCTGAGATCCCTTCCCTGCAGACCCTCCACCAATTCCACCAGGTCGAGAGCGCCACCGCGATCCCCCCTGGGCTGCACGATCACGTGGCCGCGCTCATTAACGCTGAAGTAAGGATCTCCCCAACGCTCCAAGCCGTAGAGCCGCAGGCTGTCCGCCAAACTCCAGCCGGGCGATGGCGAGCCGGCATCGGCAACGGCTGGGGAATCGCCTAAGCAAGCAAAGGCCTCTGGATCGGGAACAGCGGCTGGGGAGATGGGGGCCATCACAGCAGGGCAGGGCCCCTGGGATACCAAAGGAATCTAAGGAGCCCCAGGTCTTGGCCGCCCCAAGCCAAGGGCTCCTGGAGCAACCAAGACCCGCCCGCGCCAGCAAACCGGCCGCGGCGGACCATCAAACCGAATCAAAGATCACAGCGAACCCAGCAAGATATCAAGACAATTATACACCCCAAAAAATTAGCCAACCAGCATCATCCGAAAGCCAGGGAGAAGCCGATTAATAGGCTAATACAGGAATAAAAGCCAAGCAATAAACCCCTGGCAATCCAAGCCTGCAAGATAAAATATAATCACAGAATCCGTTAGACGCAAGGATTGCAAATGCCCGGTATCTAGTGGACTAAGCCGATACAGAAGCGCAGCTTTTAACTAAAAAGCATAGCTTTCTGCGGCAAAACCACGGGTGACCGCTGCATGCATTAAACGTTAGGATAAATTTCACAGGACGGCACAATTGAAAATCTCGGCGCTCTTCGCGAAACGAAAAGTCCTGCTGTCACTGGGTTCTGCCCAGTCACCATCGACTGGAAACGGGCAACGTCTTGTCTGCATTGGCTGTATTAATCACCCAAACCTGGCTTACCCAAGACTTTTTTGGTGCTCCCCCATCACCACAGGCAAGGCCAATTACCAGCGCATCGCTACTCGTCAGCCACTTTTTAATGTGGCACAACCACCGATCTTTCGAGAGCCGCCCAGGGGTGATACTAGTATAAAGAAAACCTAAAACGGTTATCTTAGTCACAATAAAATACAATTACGACTACATTGCGCAAGTCTAATCATGGACTTTGCAGCCAATCACATCGCATTATATTTGCTTGTGGATTAGCCTTGATTTTGGCTATTATAATTCTGCCCTACATCCAACCAATTCTTTCGTTTCGCAATCATGGCCACCGTAAACGGCACTTCCCAGCCAAACTCCCTTACTGGCATTGTTGATTTAGCCCCAGGCCTCGATCTTGACGACATCATCAATGGATTCGATGGCAATGACAGCATCCTTGGGCTAAATACAAATGACACACTAAATGGCGGCCTGGGTAATGATACGTTAAATGGCGGCGAAGGTGACGACGAGATAAATGGAGATGAAGGAAATGATTCCGTAATTGGCTCTACTGGATACGACGCAATTAATGGTGGAGCTGGAATCGATCGAGTCGATTATAGCGGCGTCGGATCAATTGTAACCCTCAGCGCATTTGGCGCTCTCAACAAAGGATCCCTCGGATCCGACTTATTAATAAGCATCGAAGAGATTGTTGGCAGCAACATCCTGGGCGACGTTATCGATCTTAGTGGCGCAACAGCTCCAACCGCCACCAGCACCGAAGCGAACCTAACCCGAGGCAGGGTTACAATTAACGGAGGCTCTTCACCATTACCTCTTGGTTTCGCGGTAAGTCTATTTGAAAACGTTAGGGGATC
>CANHSW010000076.1 GCA_947463165.1 Cyanobacteriota bacterium | reverse complement strand
GGCAGCCATCGCTGGCATCCCCTGTTTCTGCCCGGCCAGGGTTGGCCCAGTGAACAGCCCCTGGAACTGGTGCTGGCCTGCAGTCAAGACGGCCAGGGGCAACTGGAGCTGGTGCTCGGCGAACCGGAGCCAGATGATCGCGCCGAGGTGGTGTTTGAAGCGGGGGTGCCCGTGCTGCGGCCGCGCCCGGCGGGCCAGGCGCGGCTGGTGCCCTGGCAGCAGCAGCCAGCGGCGATCCCTTTGCGGCCGCCGGGCCAGCGCGGCCAAGACAGGCTGAGATTGCTTTTTTCGATCAATGCTTCCGGTGAGCTCCAGATGGGCGGCAGCGATCTGCTCAGTGGGGCGAGCCTGGAGGATCGCTGCCTGGGCCCAGTGCGCTAATTCCCATTACCCCTGGTCAAAGGCCCTGGAACTGCATAGAAAGGGTGGCAAATCGCCAACCCCTTCGCTTGGGCCTGCGCCAGCACAGGCTGCCCCGGATCTGGCTGGGAATCACCCTCGGCTTGTTGGCCGCCGGCGTGGCTGGGGCCTACTGGTGGGAGCATCAGCTGCCCCAAAAACTGGAACAGGCGGCCCAGCGGGGCGATCTGGATGCCTGCCTTCGCTATGCCAGCCAGCTGGAGGCTTTCCGCTGGCTGGATGGGGCCGCCCCGAGCGAACAGGGATCCTGCCGGCGCCGCAAGGCCTTGCTGCTCTGGAACCAGCAGCAATGGGGAGAAGCATTGGCACTGCAGCTGCAGCTGGTCAACTCCCGGGCCGGCAGCGCGGGCGATGAGCAGCGGCTGAACGCCTGGCAAACCGAGCTGCAACAGCGGGCCCTTGGCCAATACCGCAATGGCGATCTAACCGGCGCCCTGGCCCTGCTGGAACTGATGGGCGAAAACCGTCGCGCCGATCGCAGCAGCCTGGGGGATCGACTGCGCCAGGGATGGACCCGCAACCGGCTGCAACTGGAGCGGGCTAAGGGACTGGTGGCCCAGCAGCGTTGGTGGGAGGCCCTAGATGCCCTCAATCGCCTCGACCATCCCTGGTGGGTAAAGCAGGCCAGCGGCCTGCAGGCCCAGGTGGAGCGCGCCATCTCCCGGCTGGACCACGATCACGGCGGCCAGGATGCCCACGGGCCCCTACCCCACATGGTGCCGGAGGCCCAGCTCGATGCCGAGGTGCGCAAGCGCCTGGCCCGGGGCGAGAACGACTGGGCGGCTTTTGAGGGGGCCTGCCGAGCCCTCGGCGGCAAGGTGGTGGAGGCGGGCCCGGAAACCGCCTGCCAACGCTGAAGGCGCGAAACCTGCCAAGGCCGAAGGCGCGAAAGCCGAAGGCGCGGAAGCTGAAGGCGCGAAAGCTGAACGCGTGACAGTATTATCCCTGACCTCAACAACCTCAGCTCAATGCAGCCAGGTGATCAGGTAAAGGTGAGCCAGAACGTGGTGGTTTTTCATCATCCCCAACATCGGGGCCAGGCCTATGACCTCATCGGCCAGCAGGGTGAGGTGGTGACGGTCTTGAACGATTGGAAGGGCAGGGTGATCAGTCCGAACCTGCCTGTGCTGGTGGCCTTCGGCAAGTTCAAGGCCCACTTTCGCCCCGAAGAACTGGAAGCGGCCTGAGTTTCAGCTGCGCACCAGGAACACCCCCTCCTCGCCGTCGATGTTCCGCAGGCACACCTGAATGGTTTCCTGGCGGCTGGTGGGCACCACCCGGCCGCAGTAGTCGGGCTGGATCGGCAATTCCCGATGCCCCCGATCCACCATCACCGCCAGGGCCACTCGCTGGGCCCGCCCCCAGGTCTGCAGCGCCTCCAGGGCGGCCCTGACGGTGCGTCCGGTGAAGATCACGTCGTCGACGAGCACCACCTGCCGATCCTCAACGCCCCCCGGCAGCTGGGTGGGTTGGGCCAGGCGGGTGCCGACCCGCGCCAGGTCGTCGCGGTGAAAAGTGGGATCCAAAATGCCCTGCTGGATCGGCTGGCCAGAGATCTGCTCCAGCCGCGAGGCCAGCACCTGGGCCAGGGCCACCCCCCTGGTGGGAATCCCCAGCAGCAGCAGGGCATCGAGATCATTGGCCCCCTCCAAAATCTGCGAGGCGAGGCGATCCAGGGTGCGGCTCAGCTCCTGGGCGGACAGCAGTTCAAGTCGGGTCATCGGCCGGGTTTGGGTGGAACATAGGCGCCAGGAACTGTGACTAAAGCCTGACGCAATCGGGAGCTAGCTAGGCGGCTCCAGGTCCGAGCTGTAGGTTGGGATACGGAAGGCGTGCTTACGTCTTCGTTCATTGGTACGTGTGAAGTGGTACGGGTGAAGTCGAGTCCCTCCCAACACGATTCCAGGCCCGCATCCAACAGCGGCTCGCACGCTTGTCTGAGCGCTGCCAGCCTGGGTGACCCTGTTTCCGTGGCTCCGGTCGTTCTGGCCATTCTCGATGGCTGGGGCTATAGCCATGATGTCGAGCACAACGCTATTCGGCTCGCCAAACCCGCTGTGATGGATGCCCTCTGGCATGCCTATCCCCACACCCTGATTTCAGCGAGCGGCGCCGCAGTCGGTTTGCCCGACGACCAGATGGGCAATTCTGAGGTGGGTCACCTCACGATTGGTTCTGGCCGCATCATCCGCCAGGAACTGGTGCGCATCAGCCAGGCGGTAAAAGATGGCAGTCTCCTCCGCAACCCGGCCCTCCAACAGCTGGGAGATCAGCTGCTAGCCAATGGCGGCACCTTGCACCTATTGGGCCTCTGCTCCAACGGCGGCGTGCATAGCCACGTGGATCACCTGGGCGGCCTGCTGCACTGGGCGGCGATGCGCGGCTTGGAGCAGGTCTGCGTGCATGTGATCACCGATGGCCGCGATACGGCGCCCACCTGTGCCGCTGAGTTCGTGGCCCAGGTGGAGCAGCTGATCGCTGCAGCCGGCGTGGGCCGCATCGCCACCATCTGCGGCCGCTACTGGGCGATGGATCGCGACAACCGCTGGGATCGCACTGAAAAGGCCTACAGGCTGCTCACAGAAGCCAGTGAACCAGTTGAGTTGAGTGCCCAGGAGGTAATCGCCGCCTCCTACGCGGCAGAGGTTAGTGATGAATTTATTGAGCCAGTAAGGCTGGCTGAGGGGTTTATCAAGCCCGGTGACGGCCTGCTCTGTTACAACTTTCGCCCCGATCGGGTGCGTCAGCTGATTCGCGCCTTTGTGCTGCCGGAATTTAATGCCTTCCCCCGCCGGCAGATTGAACAATTGCAGGTGGTTACCTTCACCCAATATGAGCAGGGCCTACCGGTGGCGGTGGCCTTCCCCACCGAATCCCTTGACGGCTTGCTGGGCCAGGTGATCTCAGAGGCGGGCCTGCTCCAATTTCGCACTGCGGAAACAGAAAAGTATCCGCATGTTACCTATTTTATGAATGGGGGCATTGAAAAGGCTTTCCCGGGTGAAGATCGCCATCTGGTGCCCTCCCCCAAGGTGGCCACCTATGACCAGGCGCCATGCATGTCAGCCAGGGAGCTGACCGACAGCTGTATTGCCGCCATCAATAAAGGTATTTATTCCCTGGTGGTAATCAATTACGCCAATCCAGACATGGTGGGCCACACCGGTCAAATGGAGGCCACCACCGAGGCCATCCATGCGGTAGATCGCTGTGTGGGCCAACTGATGGAGTGCACCAACCGCATGGGCGGCACCCTGCTGATCACCGCCGACCACGGCAATGCTGAACAAATGCAGGGACCAGACGGCCGTCCCTGGACCGCCCACACCACCAATCCGGTGCCGGTGATTCTGGTGGAGGGCGAACGGCGCAAACTGCCGGGCCATGGCACCGATGTGCAACTGCGCAATCACGGTGGCCTGGCCGACATCGCCCCCACAATCCTGGACATCCTTGGCCTAGCCAAGCCGGCTCTGATGACAGGCAATTCTTTAATTACACCCGCGACTGCAGACTTGATTCAAGAGCGCATACCCCAAGGCATTGCTGTTTAACTCAGCGTATGCCTGATTTGATGCGTGATTTTATTTCCAAGGGGCTTTGCGGGAATGCGTTTAAATGTATCTGTAAAATATGATCACGGATAAATTCTTGTGCGAAATTCTCGCAAAGTTTGCCCGTAAAGGCTACGGTTTAAATCCGCGCATTGATTGGCTTTCTTCGGGGAATCTCTCTGAAATCTGGCGATTTCTGCGTGCCTGCCATTGAGTGGATTCTCGGAACCTGGGAGGAATTGGCAGTGGTTTTGAAATTCACTCTCCTCCATGCTCCGTTAATTAGCCAAGGCAGGCTGAGGTTTCCGCGCTAAAAAAATGGCACCTACCTATGCCAACCCATTGCTTGGGTCTGGCTGTCGCGGCTGGGGATTGGCTATCAGCTTGGGGCTGGCTATCATGGCTTTAGCTTGGCTAGCGCCTTGTGGGCTGGGTACTAGCATTGCCGCAGTGTTAAGGCCTCACCGGCTGACTTCATGATCGCAGGCATTTTATCTTGGGTGTGGCTGGCAAGCGGGGTGTTGCTGATTATCAGCGTGCTGCTGCACAGCCCCAAGGGCGATGGCATGGGTGGCCTTGCCGCCAGTGGTGGTTCGATGTTCAGCAGTGCCCGCAGCGCTGAGCAGACCCTCAACCGCATCAGCTGGACATTGCTGGCCATCTTTCTTGGCCTGGCGGTGGTGCTCAGCGCTGGCTGGCTCGGCAAGTAAACTGGCTTGGCAGCTAAACTGGTTTTGCAGCTAAACTGCTTTGGCAAGTAATCAAGCTTGGCGGGTAATCGGTTTAACCAAAAAACCAAAGTTAATTGAAATTAAACTACCGGAGTTGCCTGTGATGAGCCGTCGCGGTTTGATGGCAAGATTATTGGCCGCCATTCCAGGGGTGGGTTTTGGTGCGCTGTATAGCGAGGCCGCCGCAGCTGCCAGCCCTGGCGTCGACCCGGCATGGCAACTTAGCGATGCCGCTTGGAAGGCCAGGCTTAGCCCAGCGGCCTATGCGGTACTACGTCAAGAGGGTACCGAGCGCCCCTTCTCCAGCCCCTTGAATAGTGAGAAGAGACCGGGTACTTTCCTCTGTGCCGGCTGCCGACTGCCGCTATTCAGCTCCAAGGCCAAATATGAAAGCGGCACCGGTTGGCCTAGCTTCTGGCAGCCCCTGCCTGGTGCTATCACCACCAAGCTCGACTTTAAATTGATAGTGCCGCGCACTGAATACCATTGCCGTCGCTGCGGCGGTCATCAGGGCCATGTATTCAACGATGGTCCTAAGCCCAGCGGCAAGCGCTACTGCAACAACGGCGTAGCCCTGATCTTTGAACCCCAAAATCTTTGAATACCAAATTCTTTTAATCTTTTGCCCGATTAGTTCAGGGTTGCCCCCTGGCTGATGCGCTGGCGCTGCTGGGCCAGCGCATCAGCCAGGGGCCTGTGGTGCTGCAGATCTGGATCGGTGCTGGTGATCTGCTGGGCAACTTGGCGGGCCAGCTCAAGCAGGTCACCGTCCTCGGTGAGGCTGGCCAGGGCCAGGTCTGGCAGGCCACTTTGACGGGTGCCGAGCACCTGGCCAGGTCCCCGCAGCCGCAGATCCATCTCGGCGATTTCAAAGCCGTCGTGGCAGTGCACCAGCACCTCCAGCCGTTGCCGGGCCAGGGCCTGGCGGCTGTCGTTGACCAACAGGCAGTGGGATGCCGCCGCCCCGCGCCCCACCCGGCCCCGCAGCTGGTGCAGCTGGGCGAGGCCAAAGCGATCGGCGTGCTCGATCAGCATCACGCTGGCCTCCGGCACATCCACGCCCACCTCCACCACCGTGGTGCTCACCAGCACCTGGGTGTCGCCGTGGGCGAAGGCCCCAATCGCCGCCTGCTTCTCTGCGCTGGCCAGCCGACCATGCAGCAGGCCGACGCTCAGCTCTGGAAACACCTCATCACTCAGCTGCCGATAGACCACCGCCACGGAGCGCAGATCCAGCTTCTCCGATTCCTCCACCAGCGGTAGCACCACATAGGCGCGCTGGCCCAGGGCCACCTGCTCGCGAATCAACTCATAGGCCTGTTGGCGCTCGCCAGCCCCCAGCAATTGGGTGCGAATCGGGGTGCGGCCTGGTGGCAGTTCGTCTATTTGACTCACATCCAGATCGCCATGCAGCGATAGGGCCAGGGTGCGGGGGATCGGCGTCGCCGTCATCGTGAGCAGGTGGGGCTGCATACCCTTATCCAGCAGTCGATTGCGCTGAGCTACGCCAAAACGGTGCTGCTCATCTACCACCACCAGCCCCAGATGGGCAAATTGCACTGGATCTTCCAACAGGGCATGGGTGCCCACCAACATCTGCAGATTGCCATTTGCCAAGTCGGTTAGGAGTTGACGGCGGCGAGCGGCGGGGGTGGCACCGGTGAGCAGGCCGCAGCTGACCGCCAGCTGGGGCATCCACTGGCATAGGGAGCGGTAGTGCTGCTCGGCCAGCACCTCGGTGGGGGCCATCAGGGCACCTTGGCAGCCGGCGGCGATGGCGGTGAGCAAGGCGGCGATCGCCACCACGGTTTTGCCACTGCCCACATCACCCTGCACCAGGCGGGCCATGGGCTGCTCTCGCAGCAAATCCGAGCAGATTTCGGCCAATACTCGCTGCTGAGCTGCTGTGAGGGCAAAGGGCAGTAGCTGAAGAAAGCGCTGCACCAGATCGCTGGATTCGCTCAGCTGGCCTTGATCTGCCGCCGCCAGGGCCGCCAGAGGCCGCGCCGGCAGCCGGGTGAGCTGCCGCCGGCGCTGCATCAACCCCAACTGCAACAGCAAAAACTCGTCAAACACCAACCGCCGCCGGGCGGCTTGCAGTTGTTCGGCAGTATCGGGTGCATGGATTTGCCGCAGGGCATCAGCCCGCAAGCAGAGGAGTAGCTGCTGGCGCAGGGGCTCGGGCAAGGGCTCCGGCTCCTGGCCCACCAAGGGCAACACCGCCGCCACCGCCTGGCGCACCCGATCGGCCCCCAGGCCTTCGGTGAGCCCATATACCGGCAATAACCGACCGATGACGGCCGATTTCACAGGCGCCCCGGGACTCTCCAGCACCTCGATCAGCGGATCTTGAAAGGCGGGTCCGTAGGGGGTTTCCTTGACCAGCCCACTGACTGCCACGCTGGCGCCCGGCGGATAGTGGCGCTTTTGGCTGTTCAGCCAGGCGGGACTGGCGAATCGCTTGCCGACCATGAACTGGCTCACCCGGATGCGCCCGGTGGCATCGGCCAGCTGCAGCTCCAGAATCGCCAGGTTGGGATTGCGCGGGCTGATGAAGCCGTTAAAGCGGCGCACCTTGGCCACGATGGTGGCCGTGCGGCCCGGCTCCAAACCCGTGATCCGCACCAGGTTGGCGTAATCGAGATAATCCCGCGGGTAGTAGTGGATCAAATCGCGCACTACAAACAGGCCCAGGGCCGCCAGGCGGCTGGCGGTGCGCGGTCCCACCCCCTGGATCCCAGCCAGGGGGGTGTTCAGCTCAATACTGGTGGCGGCTGGGGCTGGGCCCCTGCTGGCCGGCTGCAGCCGCAGCCGCGGAGCCGCCACGGGGGCTGGCGGTTCAAGACTCTGGCGCAACTGCTGCAGCGTCTGGCGGCACTGGCGCACCAGGCTCTGGCGGCGCTGCAGGGGCAGCTCGTCGTAGTGGCTGAAATTCAGGCTTAAGGGCTGCAACCGCTGCCGCTGGTCAGGCCCCAGGGCTGCGGGAGGTTCACCGAGGCTGGCGGCCAAAAAGCTACTGAAGCGCTGTCGCCGCCCCTGAAGATTGCCAAAGCCGCGATCCACTTCCAGTTGCAGAGCCTGCTGCAGGCCGCGAAGCCAATCCTGGAGTTCTGCCGTCAGCTGCTGATCGCTGGCCTGGGGGGATCCGGCGGCAACCGCTTCCAGGCGTGGATGTCCTGCAGCCACAGCTGTTCAGCCTCGAGAGTTGCCAGCCGCTCCTGCAGCCGCGTGGATTCTTGAGCCATTCTGCGCAACTCCTGCTGCGCCTGTTGGAGGCGCCGGCGGCAGGTGCGCAGGGCCGGCAGCTCCTGCTCTAAATCGCTGGGCCTTAGCAGCACCACCACAGCCTCGCCAGTGAGGCTGTCTGCGCCTGCATCGGTGGGGAAGGGCAGCGGCACCCGCAGCAGGTTGGCTGGGGCGGGCAGGGCTTCGAACTGGCCGCGCAACACCGCCTCCAATAGGGAGTTCGGCAACAGGGCCGGGCTTACCCCCTGGCGCAGCAACTCGGTATTGAGCGCGTGGGAGAGGTTGCGCAGCCGCCGGCCCAGGGCCAGCTCAAAGCCCTCCAACCAGTGCAACAGCAGCATGGGATCAGTGGGCAACCGACCAACCTGCCAGGGGAAAGCCTGATCCAGATCAGTGTTGGAGCCTCCCATCGCTCCAGTCAATGCGCTGACAATATCCGCCAAGGAAGGATGCTTTTGTTGCTCATCTGGCTGGGCGTCGTCTAGATCATCGGCCAGGAAATCTTCCAGCTCCTCATCACTATTGCCGCCTGTTTCCATGAGCATGGAGGTGAGTCCATCCCCATCGATCAGGCCCCTGCCAATCGGCAGGTCCAGGCCCAGGTGCACCGAACCGGCTGGCG
>CANHSW010000075.1 GCA_947463165.1 Cyanobacteriota bacterium | reverse complement strand
TAGGAGCGATGTCTTGCCGGCACCAGGACTACTCATCACATTAACGCATAGCAATTTCCAGGCGTCAAAATGCTCTTGGTTGTGTGCTGCTTGATGCTGGTTGGCGGCAAGTAAATTGATACCGATGTTGTCAATCAGTGGCATGTGCATGGCAGTTGGGACGTAGTTGGAAAAGCAGAAGGAATGGCAATTAGCTTGCCTGTGGCAGCAGGAAAGCTCTGGTAAAAGAACCGTTGATGGACATGTGTGTTTAATTATGGCGGCTTGACATTGTGTTCTCGGCTATGAGCGGCAGGCATATGGCTGACTGGCTGCTTCGGAACTTATGAAATAATCTACAGAGCATATCTTCAGCTCCCGACCAGTAACAATTTCTTCCATCGGATGATTGCAACAGGGGGAGCGATAGGCCATCTGCTCTTCTGGGGCATAGGTGTTATTGCATGCCAGGCAACGTCCAATTAGGGGTATGGTTTCAATTGCTAGCTTGGCCCCATGCATCCAGCTATCTTTTACTGCCGCTTGCCAAGTTGTTATCAGCTGATCAGGTTCAACGCAAGTAAAGTCTCCCACTTGTAGATGCACTGCTTTGACAACCGGAATAGACGGTTCATGGCGCCGCCTCCAATCGTTCATTGATAGGATCAGGGCCCTGGTCATATCTACTTCGTGCATGATTTATCTCCAGGCCTTGTCTACATTCATATTGCATTCGGGATTGATCCATGCTGGTGGGGATTTACGGGGTAACTGACCGCTCAATACCAGGTGGGCCATGCTATCACATATTACCCTTGTGGCCATTAATGAGGTGATATCACTGATGTCATAAGGGGGAGATACTTCGACAATTTCGAGTCCACACACTGGCACGTTACGGATGATCAATTCCAATAGTTTAAGCGCTTCGCGGGGCATTAGTCCGCCCGGCTCTGGCCAGCCTGTTCCCGGAACAAATCCAGCATCAATACAGTCGATATCAAAAGATATGTAAACACAATCCGTACCATCTGTAGCTCTATCAATGGCGAATTTTGCGGCTGCTTCTAGGCCCATCTCGCAGATGTCCGTAACTGTAAGCACGTTTGTGCCCCGCTCGCGACATATTTTCACTCCTTCGCGCGGTACTTGCCAGCCACCAATGCCTAGCTGCACCAAATTGGTTGCCGGGGCATTGGCCATATTTGTGGCGTGGAACCAAGGACAGGTATGCATGCGTTCATCCAAGTCTATTTCTTGAGTATCTACATGGCGATCAAAGTGGATAATCCCTACTTTCTTGTCTCCTAGGTGACGGCAAATACCTCGAACGGTTGGAAATCCAATCGAGTGATCGCCTCCCAAAATAATCGGAAATGCGCCACTGCTGAACACATGCGCTATGCCTTTGGAGATTTGATCGAAGCTCTTCTCGTTATTTGCGGGGATGGTAAAAATATCGCCCACATCGCAAAGCTTGATTTGTTCGCGTAGGTCAACTCCCATCTCGTAGTTATATGGTGTATAAAGAGCGGAGATGCGGCGGATACCCTGTGGCCCGAATCGTGTGCCGGGGCGGTAGGTGGTGCCGCTGTCATGGGGAACTCCTATTATGGCAACATCATATTCGCCTACGCGATTAACATCTTCTATATATGGAGCCTTCATGAATGTATTTATTCCCGCATAGTGGGGTAGTTCGCCGCGCGAAAAAGTGGAAATTCGCCGATCTATGATACTATCGGCCGCTTCCAGTCCGTTACGTATTCCCTGGTCCACCTCCTGCTGCCAGCCAGTGAGAGGCAGGCTGCTTTCCTTTTCCATGGCCCGCATCGCCTCGCTGGGATGCTGACGCTCAAAAGCATCTGGAACTGTCATTGAAAATAGCCGGAGTGGGAGGTTGTTTGGAGCGGCCTCCCGGGTTTTTATCCCTCCGTGTCACCGGCGGAGCCGGCTGTTTCCTCTCGGACCAGGCATCAATCGGTGATTGTGACCACCAAAGACCGGAACCCTAGGAATCATTTCCGCAAGACAACGGTACGCCGCTCGCCTGGGGCGGACAGTAGTAAGGGATACACAATTGGCTTGTATATCAAGCAGTCTCGCCGCATAGCGTTGCTTTTCCAGGTTGGCGGCCGGCCGGGTTTAGCGGCCTAGATGGCCTGCCCTGTCTGGGGTTGCCCGATGGTTTGCTAGCTGCTTAGGGCCAATGCAGCGTTCAAGCTGCAGCACTGGCCTGGCGTCTAGCTGGCTGATTCATCATCACAATTGTATGGACTTGACCCTCGCTTCGGTTGTGATGGCGTTCAGCCAAATCCTGCCGCGCGATCTCGCCCAGCTGCTACGTCAACTGAGCGATGACGATCTGCTGCAGTTGTCGTTAACCACAGCCCAAGGCCCCCCCACTTTTCGCCTGCTGGAGTTTGGTCTGATTTTGCGCCGGGAGCGCCAGCGCCGCCTGCTGATCCGGGTGCAGCAGCTGGAAAGATGTCTGTGGCTGTCGCGGCGACGCGGTCGGCTGCTGCTGCTGTTAAAGCGATGCCTACCGAGCTGGCTTCATCGGATCCTGCGGCCTTGCCCCAGGCGCCCCATGGCATAACCCAAACAAACCAGCGCTAGTCCGCCAGCCAGGCTGGCCAGTAATACCGCCAGGGCTTTAAATACACTGCCACTATGAATTGCTAAATACAATTGCAGAATCCAGGCGGAAAAAGTGGTGAGCGAACCGCAGAAGCCGATTCCTAGCCATAGAGTTAACCTAGGTCTATTGGGCGGCTGGGCTACCACCAAGCCAATCACTAGGCAGCCGAGCATATTTGCCACAAAATCCGCAGCCACCAGCCCCCGCAGGCCGCCGATGGCGGCATGGCCAAGGCGCTCGCATTGCCAGCGCAGCAAGGCCCCGGGAATAGCGCCAGCAGCCACCAGGCCGAGGGTTTTCAGTTCGTGCCGCAGCTTTGAATTCAAGGTTTGCTCCCCAGGCCCATGCCGGCGGCCATGGCTAGCAGGCCGCCGGCCAGCGAACCAGTAGCCAACAGGGCCGCCTCCCGCCAATGGCGGGCAACCAGCACTGCTCTCAGTTCGGCGATAAAGCTGGAAAAGGTGCTGAAACTACCCAAAAATCCTGTACCAATCAATAGCAAAGCCCTACGGGCAGTCTCGGCGCAGCCCTGTTCCAGGGCCACAATCAGCCCCAGGGCAAAGCAGGCAATCAAATTCACCCCAAAGGTGCCCCAGTGTTTGCGCGGCAGCACCGGCTCCCAGTGATTCACAGCTAAATAGCGCAGCCAAGCGCCAGGCACCGCCCCAACGGCCACCAGCAGGGCGTCAGAACTGCCGACAATGGCCATGCTCCACCCCCTGGTTGCCGCCACATTTTGAGGCCTGGCCGTCCGGCAATTGGCTGCTGGCCATCACCGACTGGCTGGCTGTGTTGTCGGTGGTTGCTGGTTACAGCGGCACTGTCTAGGGTCCTAGGCAGTGCCGCGCACCTGGTCAGCCGATCCCCATGCCCCACCAGCACGAGCATCCGGCCGTCGCCATTCAGCGTCAGCCCCATCCTGAGCAGCACCGCCATCGCAGCGGTTCCGCGGCCGCCTTCCGCTGGAGCGTGATCTTGAACAGCGCCCTTTCAGGGCTGCAGCTGGTGATCGGCATCACCTTTGGCTCGCTGGCCTTGATCGGCGATGCGGTGCACAACCTCGGCGATGTGGCGGGATTACTGCTGGGCTGGGGAGCCGAACGGCTGAGCAGCCGCCCCCCTTCCGCCCACTTCACCTATGGCTTTGGTCGCAGTACCCAGCTGGCTTCCCTGGCCAATGGCATGTTGATCCTGATGGCGGCGGCGGTGGTGGTGGTGGAGTCGATCCAACGCCTATATCGACCGGTGGAAGTGGTTACCGGCCCGGTGCTCTGGGCTGCCGCCATCGGTATTGCCGTGAATTTATTTTCCGCCAAGTTGTTTGACGCAGACCACAGCCACGACCTCAACCGCCAGGCTGCCGCCTTACACCTATTTACTGATGCCGCCGTATCGGCCGCCGTTTTAGTAAGCGCTTTTTTGGTGCAGGCAACAGGCTGGAATAAGTTGGATGCGATCACTGCGATCGGCGTGGGTATCGCCGTTGGCTGGAGTGGCCTGAAATTGCTCAGGGATGCCCTGCGCATTGCCCTGGATGCAGTGCCCAGGGGTATTGAGCTGGCGGAGGTTGAAAGGCTATTGCTCAATCTTCCCGGCGTGGCCGACGTGCACCATTTACATGTATGGGCCCTGAGCACTTCGCAAAATGCGCTTACGGCCCACGTGGTGCGTCGCATTGGAGTAATTGACGACTTGGACTTATTGCATCAAGCCAAAATATGTTTAGCTGAAATCGGCATCGCCCACAGCACCATACAGCTAGAGCCTGTGAACCTTGAGCCGCTCAAATAATTTTTCTTTTGCGATACTAGTGGTGCTGGCCGGACAGCTGCTCAGATCTGTCCAGCATGGGATCACTATCCCCCAGGCTGCCGGTGCTGCTCACCGCTGTTCAACCAATCTGGTCGCTGCCGATAGCTGAGGCCTTCAAGGCCCTGCGCAGTGATGACAAAGGACTAAGCAGTGCGGAAGCCCTGGATCGGCTGCAGCGTTACGGGGCCAATAAGTTGCCGCCGGTGCGGCGGCGGCCGCTGCTGCTGCGCTTCACCGACCAGTTATTTCACTTCATGGCCCTGCTGCTGTGGGTGGCCGGTGGCCTGGCTTTCATCGCCCGAGCCCCCCAATTGGGCTGGGCAATCTGGGCGGTGATCTGGATCAATGCCCTGTTTTCTTTTTGGCAGGAGTACAAGGCTGAGCGCACGCTGCAGGCCCTGGCAGGCAATCTGCCCCCCAAGGCCCGGGTGTGGCGCGATGGACGGCTACAGGAGATCACCGCCGATCAGCTGGTGGCCGGCGACCGGGTGGTGCTGGAGGAGGGCGATCAAGTGCCCGCCGACTGCCGTGTAATCGAAGCTCACCAGCTTTACCTGGACATCTCAGTGCTCACCGGCGAATCCCTGCCGGTGCTCAGGGATGCGCAGCCCCTGGCCTCCCAAACCGTTTCCTGTCGAGATTGCGGCAATCTGCTGCTCGCTGGCTCCACGGTGGCCTCCGGCCGTGGCGAGGGACTGGTATATGCCACTGGCAGCGAGACTGAATTTGGCCAGATCGCCCACTTAACCACAAATACCGCCCGCAATACCAGCACTCTAGAAGTGCAGGTTCAGAGAATTGTGCACACGATTACGATCATCGCCCTCAGCGTTGGCCTGCTGATATTTGCGATGGGCGTACTTATTCAGCGGAAGACACCCCAGGAGTGCTTGGTTTATGCCGTAGGCATCATCGTGGGCTTTGTGCCGGAAGGTTTGTTGCCTCAAATCTCTCTCACGCTAGCTTTAAATGTGCAACGTATGGCCCGTCGCCAGGCCCTGGTGCGCCGCCTATCGGCGGTGGAAACGCTTGGTTCAGTGAGTGTGATCTGCACCGATAAGACCGGCACGATCACCTGCAATCGCATGACCGTAGAAGAGATCTGGCTGCCCCAGCCGGGCGATAGCTTGAGGCGTCTGGTGTTGCGTGCGGCAAGCCTCTGCTCCAATGCCCGGCTGGAGCAGGACAGCCTCGGCCCGGAACCATGGCGGGCCAGTGGCGACCCCACCGAAACCGCCCTGCTGCTGGCCGCAGCGGCCGAGGGCCTGATCCATGGCGAGGAACAGCGTTGCTTTCCCCGCCGCCGGGAGCTCCCCTTCGATTCCATCCGTCGGCGCATGACCGTGGTGCTCCAACTGGATAAGCCCTTGGAGCCCCTGGCAACTGCTGCCGGCAGCCACCTGGCGATTACCAAGGGGGCGCCGCTGCAGCTGCTGGAGCTCTGCTCCGCCTGGCAAACCGCCACGGGGCCCATGCCCCTAGACGCAGCGGCTCGGCTGCAGGTGGTGGCCGCCAACGATGGCCTTGCCGCCGCCGGTTTCCGCGTGCTGGCGGTGGCTCTGCGCTCTGGCGACGCCACTCTGCTCAACCTTGAGGCAGAAGCGCTGGAGGCGGAGCTGGTGTTGCTTGGGCTGGTGGCCCTATACGATCCGCCGCGACCAGAGGTGCCGGAGGCGATCAGGCTCTGCCGCCAAGCCGGCATCAAGGTGACGATGGTCACCGGCGATTACGGCCTCACCGCCGAGGCGATCGCCCGACAAATCGGGCTGTTGGATCCGCCGGAGACGACAAACGGGGAAGCCCATGGCAACCATCCCGGGGCAGATCCGGTGAGGGTGATCGAGGGTTCAGATCTCAGCTTGATCAGCGATGTGCACCTGCGTCGCCTGATCAAATACCGCACCCGGTTGGTATTTGCCCGCATGACCCCAGAGCAGAAGTTACGCCTGGTGCAGGCCTATCGCGATCTGGGCGAAGTGGTGGCCGTCACCGGCGATGGCGTCAACGATGCCCCGGCCCTCAGGGCCGCCGATGTGGGCTTTGCGATGGGGCGCAATGGCACCGATGTGGCCCGAGAAGCCGCAGACATCGTGCTGTTGGATGACAACTTCGCCACTATCGTGGCCGCCGTGCGTTATGGGCGGGGTGTGGTGAGCAATATCCGCAAATTCATCACCTACATCCTGGTGGCGAATTTGGCGGAAGCCGTACCCTTTTTGGCCATGGTGGCCCTGCGAATTCCGGCGGCCCTCACCGTAATGCAAATTCTGGCGGTGGATCTAGGCACCGACTTGCTGCCCGCCCTGGGGCTGGGGGCTGAACTGCCGGAGGCGGGCCTGATGGCCCAGCCCCCGAGGCCGCGCCAGGCCCCCTTGATGGATCGGGCAGTGATGCGCCGCTCTTATCTGTTTCTCGGGCTGATTGAGGCCACCCTGGCCATGCTCACCTATGGGCTGGTGTGGCGCCACGCCGGGGTGGGTCTAGCGCATCTGCAGCAGTTGGCCCCCCAGATCATGGCCCACACCGCCCCGCCCGCCATCCAGGCCCTGCAGGTGCAGGCCTCCAGCGCCGCCTTCGCCACGATCGTGTTTTGCCAGGTGGGGGTGCTGCTGGCCTGCCGCAGCGAGCGCCGCTCCGTGTGGCGGATGATCGGCGAACCCAACCCGCTGCTCTGGCTCGGAATCCTCAGCGAATTGAGCCTGCTGTCAGCGCTGCTGCTACTGCCCGGCCTGGGGCAAAGTTTCAACATGGCGCCCTTCCCCCTGGCCTACCTGCCCTGGATGGCCCTGGCGCCCCTTTTGATCATGTTGGCCGACGACCTGCGCAAATGGTGGCTGGGCCGCCGAGCACTGCGCCCCGGGCCCCTGCACCAGGCCTAGGGGCCAGCAGGGCCAAAAGCCTCGCCATCACAGCTTTCTGCCCCGCCAGTGGCGGCCAATCGCCCAGGGCACTTGGAACCGGACCCCTTCGGGTGATACGGTCCTTAGGTGCCCGGCAATGGGTGCGGGTCGCTAGCTCAGCGGTAGAGCACTCGGCTTTTAACCGATTGGTCCTGAGTTCGAATCTCAGGCGACCCATGGCAACTCGCAGCTTGCTACGACTGACAGACCAACTGTATCGCAAGCTTTTTCAGCGATCCATCTGGCTCCGCTCCCATCTGGAGTGAGACTGCGGCAGGCCGCTGGAAACCCCAGTTGGCTCATTTGTTTGGGACGTACTCCCAAACAACAAATTCCCAGGTGAGAGTTAGAACAAATCCAGCTGATGGCTTGGGAACCCTCTAACAGCGGATCCCTGACAATGCCGAAACCTTCCATCCCCTTGGAGCGTTGCAATGCTGTGCTGCGGGCTTTTGAGGCCCCATTCAGGCTCCGGCAGCATCGCCGCAGCCAGTGGCCCAGATAGGCGGTGTGGTTGGCCAGGGCAGTGCCGATATAGATCGCGGGCCAATCGGGAGCTGTGGCCTGAGGAGTGGATGGCCTCATGGGCCCAGGTGGCATAGAGGGCCGCCGCCGAATGGAAGGCCCTACGTTCGGGCAGCGGTAGCGGCTTTTACTGAGCGGCTGGAGCGGGATCGGGAAGCAACAGGCACGGGCGCACAAACGCAGGACCGCAAGCGCCAAGGCGGCCAGCTTTAAGGGCCGCTGGCCATAGGGTTGGGGGCGACGGCTCGGCCTGCCCTCCATGACCAGCCCCCCAGCTGCGGCGAGCACCGCACAAGCGGAACCCTGGCGCCTGATCCGCTGGCGCATCCGCCAGCTGGCCTATCGGGAGCTTCTCGCACCCGGCGTGGAGCTAACCCTGATGCGGATTCCGGCCGGCAGCTTCCTGATGGGAGCAGCTGAGGAGGAGGAAGGCAGCCGCGCCAATGAAAGGCCCTTGCAACGGGTGCAGGTGGAGGAGTTTCTGATGGGGCGCACGCCTGTGACCCAGGCCCAATGGCGGGCGGTGGCGGAATGGGAGCCGAAGGAAGGGGAAAAGCCCTGGGGGATGGATCTAGATCCGGATCCCTCCAGATTCAAGGGCGCCAACCGACCGGTGGAGCGCGTGGACTGGGCCGAGGCGCGGGAGTTTTGCCGGCGGCTCCGGCAACGCACCGGCAAGAATTATCACCTTCCCAGTGAGGCTCGCTGGGAATATGCCTGCCGGGCTG
>CANHSW010000074.1 GCA_947463165.1 Cyanobacteriota bacterium | reverse complement strand
CTTTATCATCATTGCGATCCTTGGGATCATTAACCTAGGTCGCTTGCTTCCTTCCGAAACAAATCTTAGCTTGGTTAAGTGAAGGTTTTCTAGTAATAATGTTTGCCTAATCGGGGATTCTTTTGGCTGATTGATCGTTGGTTGCATTGATAAATTGCCTATCCTCTGTTCGTTGAGCACCAGGAGCAAATCCTGCAGTGGCGGGAGAGGCGGATCACCAGCAACGCCGTCGAGATCCTCGGGATGTTGATCAGGCTGGCAGTCACCGCTGCATCCACCACGAGGGTTGGCTGCGCTTAAGGAGCCGCACGTCAGGGAATGAAGTACAGCCCGAGCAAAGCGGCTGCTGGAGCCGATGCGGCTATCGAGAATGATGTGAACTCAAGTCCTTTTCGCCCCCGCTTCCGCGCAGCGTTAGGGAAAGCCACAGGTAGCCCCAGCCAGGAGTGCGAATACCAATGCTCATGGGAGGTGCGGAGTAGCCCGTAACTGCAAGAAAGGGCCGTAATGGCTATGGAAGCAATTTCTGTGTTATCTAATCCGAAACAAAGAATCAGCCAGTTCGCTGGGGGCGGCGGGGGATGCAAGTGGTTCAGTAATAAACACGCCGCCATCAAAAGTGGAGCCATTGGCATCATTTGTGGCGGCAATATTGGGATCACAGCAGCCGTATCACGCGAGAGCATCATGTAAGAATTTGTGGGAGTCTCGGGGGTAAGTTCCCCAGGGTCACCCGGCGCCTAGCGTCTAATCATCGGGTTGCCGCAGAAATAGCGGTAGCATATATTTTTCAAGTTCAAGCTCTGCTGACTGATGCTCTGCTGGCTGACTCTCCGCCGTCCCAGCTCCTGCTGCCCGCCGGCTGGTTGGCTCATTTTCGCTGCCGCTGGTGGCTTGGGATGGGGCTTCCCCCCTGTCGCCCCGCCTGAAGGCCAGCCAGCGAAAATCGCCCAGGGCGTGGGGATCTACGAGGCGCAACATCGCCTCCCGCCGGGCCAGCAGAGTCGCCAAGTCATGGCCCGTTGATTGCTCACTGGCCTGGAGATTTACCTGCTGCAAGCCATGCAGTCGCTCCGCCAGCCCCAGGGCCAGCAGGGCCTGGCCCTGGCGGCAATGGCCCAGGGATTGCCAACCCGCCGCTGCGGCCGCTTCCAGCAATGATTCCAGGCAGAGGTGGGCGGTGAGGTCCCACTGGCCTGGTTCCCGCAGGGGATCTGAACAGGCCTGCTGTTGGCGGTAGGCCATCAAGGTGCCGCCACTGCGGGCCGGGGAGTAGTAGCGCCAGGCCTCCAGGCCGTAGTCGATCACCAACAAATGGCCCTCGATCAGTGCAGAGCCGCAGCTACTCAACCAGGGCCTTAAACCCGGGTGCAGTTCCGTGCACCAACCGGCCGGCCGCTGGGGGCCAGGCTGCTCAAGGCCCAAGGCGGCCAAGCCAGCCATGGCCTCCGGCTCCAGAGGGGCTCCAACCACCAGCCCCAGCGCCGGCTCTGGCTCGGGTTGAGGGTCCGACTGGCCAGGGGAGGCAGCTGCCGCTTGAACAGCCACCAGCTGCTGCCGCCAGCCGCTGCCATCGCTGCAAATTCTGTCTACAGCGAGGGCATCAAGCACTTCGTGGGCCAACACCACCCCCCGCAGCGGTGCGGCCGCCAACTGCTCGAAGCTGCTCCAGCGGGCCTTCAGGCCGGCCTGGCCAAGCCGCTCTCTCTGGCGGGCCGCCATGCCGGGGTTGGGTTCCACCAGCACCAGTTCCGTGCGGGCCGCCAGTTGCGGCCAGCTTTGGGCGAGGCCCTGGGCCAGCTGCAGCGCCAGTTCAGCCTCCCCTGGTCCGGTTTCCACCAAGGCCAGAGGACCATCGCCAGCGGCGGCCAATTCGCTGAGCCAGGCGGCAATTTGGCGCAGCAGCAGGGCGGCGAAATCCGGCCCCAGGGAGGGGGAGGTGGCGAAATCCCCCCGCGGCCCAATCCGCAACAGGCCACTGCCGTAGGCGCCGTGAACCGGATCGTGCAGCACCCAGTCCATGTAGCTGCTGAAGGGCACGGCGCCGCCGGCCGCCTGGAGTCTGGTTAAAAGCCAGGCTGGAACGCTCACGCTGCTGCCTCCTACTCGGGGAGAATGCGCTTTCACTGAAGCAGCCGGCATGGTTAGCCCCGCTCCGCAACCGATCGGTCGTTGGCTAGCTGCCCTGGCGGCGGTGCTGCTGCTACTGGGATCTTGGGGCTGGGCAACGCCAGCGGCCTGGGCCTACGACAACCCGGAGCTGTTGCCCGATCACCCCACCCCGGTGATCGACCTGGCCAAGGCTCTCACCGACGGCCAGCGCACCAGCCTGGAACAGCAACTGGATCGCTTTGAACTGGAAACGGGCTGGAAATTGAGGGTGCTCACCCAGTACGAGCGCACCCCTGGCCTGGCCGTACGCGATTTTTGGCACCTGGACGAACGCAGCCTGCTGCTGGTGGCTGATCCCAGGGGCGGCAACCTGCTCAATTTCAACGTGGGCGATGCCCTGTTTGCCCTGATGCCCCGCACCTATTGGGTGGAGCTGCAAACCAGATTTGGCAATCAGTTTTACGTGCGCGATCACGGCGAAGACGGCGCCATCAACGCTGCCCTGGAGGCGGTGGAGATCTGCCTGGAGCGAGGCGGTTGCCAGGTGGTACCTGGTTTGCCCCAGGAGCAGTGGCTGCTCACCCTGGCCACCTCGATCCTGGGGGGCTTGATCGTGGGCTTCGCGGCCTATCCCCGCAAGCCTGATCATGGCGTGGAATGGGCCTGGGTTTTGCTGCTCTCTCCCCTCTGGTTGATCCTGTTCGGCATATTTGGAGTTGCACCAATCATTACCCGCACCAGCGATCTATTGCCGCTGGCTCGCAATGCCCTCGGCTTTATTGGTGCCATCGCCGCCGCCTATCTAATTGCCCAGAACACGGTTGGCAAGCAGATGAGGCAGGAGGGAGATAGCTAGCTAGTTAGAATGAAATAACAGAAATATTCTCCTAGGTGAGCGGTAAATTGGCGGAATTTCAAGGTTTTCTTAGTTAAGCCTTGAAGGGAACTGGTTAGGGAAGAATTTATGTATATTTGGGGGGGATTTGAGTAGATCTTGATTAGCCACCGAGTGTGCGTGGTCCTAGTCGGTCCAGCGCCTCTAGCCGGCAGCGCAGTGTATCGGCCGGTTCACAGACGGAGACGGTTGGGGGCGGCTCCGATGGCAGGGTGGACGCTCGTAATTGGGTCAGGTTGTCCTCGTAAAAGCGTTTGAGCTGGTCGTAACGCTTCACCGGTTGGCCGTAATAGCTACGGCCGGCCAAGGTGGGGATGGAGGCCCACTCGGGCGCCAAGCGATGGGCCAGGTGGGGGGTGAACAGGCCCTGATCGGCCAGGGAAAGGGCACCGCGCCTCTGGATTAAATAGAGGGCGCCCTGGTCCTGCACCTGGGGACCAAATTGCTCTAATCCCAGGGCTTGGGTCACCATGCGCCAGGTGGAGGGCATGAACTGGTAGGCACCGGCCGCTGCGCTGGCATAGCGAGAGCTGCGATTCACCTGCTCGGGGTGGCGCTCCAGACTGGCCATCAGGCTCCCCCCAAACATGATCCTGTAGCCCAGATCATCGCCATTGGCCCAGGTGCCCTCTGCATAGCGAATCGTGTTCAGCAGGGCCCTGCGTTCCGGGGTAATCGCAAACAGGCGAGGCCCTGGAGGCGGCAGCGGCACACTCAAGAGCGCCTCACTGGGGCTGATCAAGGGGATCCCAATATCCGGATTTGCAATGCCTGGATTTGCAATGCCTGGATTTGCAATGCCTGGATTTGCAATGCCCAGATTTGTAGTCGCCAGGCTTTCTGGGATTGGAGCTGCCAAGCTTTCCGGCATTGGAGCCGCCGATACATCAAGTATTGGCAGCCACACCGGCAGGCCGGTGAGGGCCAAAACAATCGGATAACGAAGATTTCTTGACAATCGGACTTTCATCGATTCATAGGGTGGAGATTAATTCCTGAGTAAAGAGCTTGGCAACTGCTTCTGGGTCAAATTAGAGCGGGTGCATTGGCCACAAAAGACTTGGGAAATAAGTTAATGTGGGCGGCAATGCTTTTGATTGCTCAAATCTTGGTAATCGGTTGTGGCGAGATCCCTGTAGGCTTATCTAATTCAGGGTGAAATCGGTAATTATTGATTCAAAAATTTTAAAATTCTTCTGATTTGACCAGGAGAGTAGCATGGCGGCTAATGGGCTCCCCTGGTGATTGCGGTTGGATGGGAGGTTCCTCGAAATGAATTGGATTTTTCCATAGCATTAGGTGTGATTCGGTTTTTAAATTGGGGAAGAGTGACTATTGGGTGCGAAGCGAGTTGATGGTTTGAAGAGAGAGTCGGCAGGGCTTAGAGAACATTTGTCCAAAGCGAGGGGCTATGAATGGCTGCAAAGTGCATTTATTCATGGCTAAAGGCCTTGGTTCGCGTCACCATGGCGACCAAGCTTGTCCCAGGCAACCATCACAGTGCCAATCAAAAAACCGTCCACTGTATCGAAAGTCACACCGGCCCGTTGAGATCTCTGGCTGCGGGGGGATTCTTGGCTGCTGATCTAAAAAAAATTGGCGTGAAATTACCGAGCCACTGGTCGGGGGATCACCACTGTCCCGCTAGCCGTATTTTCACTGGCCCCACTGCCCCTCGGTTTCGCTGCCACGGGTTAAGATGGCATGGCTTGGCTTGCCTTTGGCTATACTATCATTATCTGGATTCCGTTTAGCGATTTTTTTGTTTGATCAGGTTCCTTTGGTCGGATTATTCTTGGAGCAATTATCTGTTGGGCACATTTCTTTTAGCGTAGTTCGAAAACTTAAAATTTTCCCTGCAAACTCGCCTGTCTTTTGTTGTAAGCGGTAATGTTTTCTCTGGTTTCAGCTTTACCCAAGGCGGTGGGTTAGGCGATTTGAAGCAGCCCTGGCCTAAGTTGCCAGTAATTCATCTGACTACGCTAACCTTCTCTCTGGAATTTGCTCTACTGAGAATCGATTAATTTTGCCAAGTCTTGATTGGTCTTAATTTGAGGGCGCTGCAAATATATTCCATTTGACTCTTGTGAGTCGGAGATAAGCAGGTCTCTGCAATGCTTGTTGTGTAATAAGGGTATGGCCATAAAACAAGGATAATTGATGTCAAGTCGTGATAGGCGTTGCAGCTAATCACCTGCCACTGGTTCTGGTGGGTGGAATTGCCAATTTTCAAGATGCCCATAAGAACGTAGAGATCTGAGATATTTCGAGTGGCATTGCATTGGTAAACTCTGTTTGAGTGAGTTTTGGTTGGGTTTTGATTGAGTTGTTTAAGCTTTAAATGGGCTTGATTGAATTTGATTTGAGTTGATTTAAATGATTTGCGCGGTCGGCCCTTGGGGAAGCTCAGAAAAAACCGAGCCACGGCCAACCGAGCCTTGATGCAGAGATGGCTCTCCAGCTGGCTGGGGCAACGAAATGACGGTTTTCCATGGCCTGCTTAGCCCGCTACTGCCTGTCGGAACCTTCAAGCAAGCTGAAGCCCATGCTGTTGTTCGGCCACATTGGCGATTGCCTTCGCCGCTTCCGTGCTGCCGCCGCTGGGAATTGGAGCTTCGCTTGGCGCCAGCAGGGGCTGATCCAGCTGCCAGTCAGCTGCATGAAACTGGTCTTGGCTGAGTAGACGGTGTCGGCCATGGCGCTGCAGGGCCTCTTCCAGCACAGGGGCCTCGGAAAAGCCCTCACGATGCACCAGGTGAATGCCCACATCGGCGCTGAATGCCTCGCAGAAGCTGCTGTAGCCGGGTTTTGTGATCATCCGTTCACAGAGAGGCATCACCTCCAGGGGACGCACCCCCTCGGGCAGCAGCCGACCATTGGGCATCGAAGCCAGGCTGGGGTCGTGGCCAATGAACAGGTGATCCGGCCAGCGCCCCAGCAGTGCCGGATCCACTGCGGCCCCGAGGCCGCCGAAACTGACCAGCACGCAGCCTTCCCGCCGGGGCGGTAGCTGCAGCTGCCTGGCCAGCTGTTGGACATCGCAGCGCGGCCGACCAGCCGTCAAGCCGATCCGCTGCTCTGGGATGCCCCAGTCGATCGGCATGGCCAATGGACAGCGCAGCAGCAGATCTCCTTGCCGGTAAAGCTCAACAGAGCGGGCCGCCCAGGCTGCGAAGGCCGGCCCCATGGAGCCATAGATGGCCTCCCAGCCAAAACTGGCCAGCCATATCATTTTCGCCTCCAGCCGCTCGGCCAGTAGAGCCGCCGCCGGAGGCACATCGCCCAGCACTAACACTGGCTGCCCCTGGTCTTGCAGCCAGCTGGCCTCGCTAAGCAGCTGTTCAGGCAAGGCGAGTTCCAACTGATCCAGGGCGGCGAGGGTGGCGAGCGGATCGGCACTCAGCGCATCGGCCTGGATCACCCCTACATCCCAGCGACAGGGACGCAGCTCGTAGGGCACTGGGCCCATGGCCGTAGCCAAAAAACCGGCCGGCAGATTGGTGGAAATCACCAATCTCCAGCTGGGCTGCAGCCGATGCAGTTCAGTGAGCACAGCGGCCGTGCGTGAGCCGTGCCCGAAGCCATGGCCACTGATGCAGGTGTAGATCAGCACGAGAGCAGGCTGCTATGGGTGCCGTTGGCCAGTTCGCCGCCGGCTAATTTTCTTTCATTAGAGCCGATCTGCAGGGGCGATCGGCTGATTAGCAGCTCTTGATAGAGCAGCCGGCCGTCGAGGCCATACCAGCGGTGGCTGGCATGGAGCACTGTGCCGTTCTCAGCCAACTCCACCCAACTGAAATGGCGTAGCTCCTTACCGGCGGCATCTCGACCGTGGCGAGGCACGCTGGCTGCATTTAGGTAGATGGTTCCCTGGCGATCGGTGGCCAGGGTGCGGCGGTGCCCCTGGCCCCGCTTCAGGGCATGGTGCATGTGGCCGAAAACCACCAGCGGTACAGGCCGCTGGCGACGGATCCGTTCAATCGCCAGGGTTAGGTCTTGATCGCCCCAGTCACAGGCCTGCTTCTTCCAGTCGCGGCCACAGGGATCGGCGGCTTCACTGCCCAGGCCGGCTGGACCGCTATGGGCCAGCAGCACCAGGGGCAGGGCTGGATCGGCCGCCAGGGCGGCTGCGGCTATGCGCTCGGCGGAGTCATGCAGGCTGAGGGGGCCAAAGGCGGCGAGCATCGCCTTGGAGAGATGAAAGCCGCCACCGGCACTGGCAGGCCGGGCGCCCACCACCGCCAGCCCGGGGGGGCGCAGTTCCCGCAGCTCCCAGCCGCAGTGCAGCTCCGCCAAGGTGTCGATCTGCACCCGGAGGGTGCGACCACTGGCATCTTTGCCGGTGTCGTGGTTGCCGAGGATGCAGGCCACCGGCATCGGTAGGCGCCGCAACAGCGCTGGGATGCGCGGCTGGCCATCGCTCAGATCGCCCACCACCAGCAGGGCATCAGGGCTCAGTTTTGCCAGTAGCTCGTGGTCAGAACGGTCCCAGGAGCCGTGGGGATCGCCCACCACGGCCAGGTTCAGGATCCGCATCCACCACTGCCTAGTGTTAAGCCATCCTGCACCACGTGAGGACTCGGGTTGGTTTTCGCCGCTGTCCACAACACCAGCGCCGGTAGCGCAGCTAACACTCCTGCCGACCTGCCCACGGCCATCCGGACCCTGAGCCGTGAGCGCAACGCCGTGATCCTGGCCCACTACTACCAGGAAGATGCCATCCAGGACATCGCCGATTTTATTGGCGACTCGCTGGAACTATCCCGTAAGGCCGCCAGTACCGATGCCGATGTGATCGTGTTTTGTGGCGTGCACTTCATGGCCGAGACCGCAAAAATACTCAATCCCGGCAAAATCGTGCTCCTACCAGACCTCAATGCCGGCTGCTCTCTCGCTGACGCCTGCCCAGCCGATGCCTTCGCCGCCTTCCGCGAGCAGCATCAAGACCACTTTGTAGTGAGTTACATCAATTGCTCGGCTGCGGTGAAGGCCCAGAGCGACCTGATCTGCACCAGCAGCAACGCCGTTGAGCTGGTGAAAAAACTGCCGCCAGAGCGGCCAATTCTGTTTGCACCCGATCAGAATTTGGGCCGCTGGGTACAGGCCCAGAGTGGCCGCGAGCTCACCCTGTGGCCTGGCAGCTGCATGGTGCACGAATCCTTCAGTGAGCAGGCGTTGCTCCAGCTGAAGCTCGACCACCCAGATGCGGAGGTACTGGCCCATCCCGAATGCCTGCCCCATCTACTTGATCTGGCCGACTTCATTGGCTCCACCAGTAAGTTGCTAGGCCGCGCTGAAGATAGTGATGCCCAGAGCCTGATCGTGCTCACCGAACCCGGCATCCTCCACCAGATGCAGCAACGGGTTCCCCACAAGCTGTTGCTCCCGGTTCCCGGTGCCGACGGCTGCAGTTGCAATGCCTGCCCCTATATGCGGCTGAATACCATGGAAAAACTTTGGCATTGCCTGCTCACCATGGAACCCCAAATCACCATGGATGAGCAGCTGCGCCAGCGGGCCCTCACCCCTATCCAGCTCATGCTGGAGATGAGCGCCTGAATCGGGGATTCCTAGAAATT
>CANHSW010000073.1 GCA_947463165.1 Cyanobacteriota bacterium | reverse complement strand
TCGCCGAACAAGCCCCTTGAGTGGACAGGCCACCATCAGCTCTCAGCTGCGCCACCCCAAGATACCTGCCTGCCACTCAGGGGCGGCGCTAGGCCCACAAGAATCATCGTTGCAGATTCATCAAGAGTAAACCCTATGTCATGCTCTCAGATACTTCAATTCTGCAAAGTCTTTCTATTAGGTCGCCACGCCTAAATGTAGCAGAGAGCTGCTGGAGGGAGACATTTTGGCCACCATACAAATCAGACAGCGCTTGCTGAATGTCGCGCAGAGAGTCCGAATAGTATTTATTGCCATTAGCAGCAATGAGATCACTGGCATTCGTAAAGTTTAGGTGATTTATACCGTTCACGTCAGCAAGACCTAAATCAGAAATAAGACGGCGGCCCATTTGCATAGCAATAAAGCAGGATGCATAACGCACAAAGATAGGATCAGCATCTTCTGGACGTTTGCGCCTATTCTCTGCAATACGGTATAGCTGTACGGCAAGGATCACCTGAGACCCATTCAAGGAATGAGAAAAGATCTCGCCATAAAGTCTGCCAAAATGCTCTCGTGTAAAAAACTTAGCCTGGTGCGGGCGGTGACGCCAAACCGACAAGATAGCCTCTGCGGCAACACCTGATGTGATATCTAAAGGCCTTAGCCCTGAATCAGACCTCTTACGACGATAGCTAAATCCAAGTTGAGAAATATCTATCTCTAATCTCCGCTGAACCTCATCGTTTGCCCGAAGATCTCTAAGATCAACTGGATTCTGACTATTTGTGGCAAAAGTGATTTTTTGCACCAAGTCTTCATTGTCAGATGGGAGCTGATAAAGCCTCAATAAGACATATGCTTCAGTCGGCTCGAGGAGGAGAGTTGCCTGCCTCGTGGTTTGAAAGATAGTCATGCAAGTCTGACCACCGTTGATAATCTGCAAATTCTCTACTTTGACTTGATAATCTCCTTCCTGTAATGCATTGTAGGAAAATTTGTCGCAGGTAAGCGTAATTCCATTGTTGTAGAAATAGAAATTGCTTCTTTCAGGGGTCTCCAGTGTTAGACGTATTGCTTCATTGACTCTGTTCCCCTGCAAGCCAAGATATCTGCGAATGTTCCGCTCTAGCAGCCGATCGCCATGTCGAGAAATAAGGCCTGCAATCTCCGTGACAGAAATGCGACCAACTAATATTCTGCTGTAGTCCATATCTTCGACAATTGCCTTGCCGTTTAGGCGTAGAGAATCAGTGACAGACTTTGAGGCCTGTAGAATCTTTACAAGAGATGTGTGGTTAAAGTGCTCCCAAGTAACTTGATCACCAAATGAAGCGCATCCAATAATCTCATCGGTTGCAGAAGTCCATTTGAGACCATTGTTGCAAGCAATAGATCTGACTTGCGGGATAAATCCATCGCGGATTAAGCTTCTCGCTTCCTCAACCTTGGCTAAGAGACGTGCGTTGATATGCTGAAGTTCGGCAGCAGGATTGAATAAGAGGCTTATGGCTCGAATCAAGCTATTGATGCCTGTCTCAGGAAAATTAGAATTACCAGAGAAGTCCGTGTGCTTGTATTTGGCTTGAAAGAGGCTAACCGTAAACTCTCCATCATACTCTTCTGAGATATGAATTGCGTCGACGCCAAAGTCGCCACCCCCCTCTGTCAAGCAGTCAAATGTCTCCTCATCATCAAGATCTAGCACAGTCTTGACACAGAGATAGACAAATGCAAGTGACTTTAACTTTGTTGGGTCTGAAATTCTGAGCTGCTCTGCTGCAGGCTCTCGAATATTCCCGATGATAGACGATAGACGCTGGTCTACAATGGATGCTTCAATGTTCATTGATCCGACGAAGGGAAGCTATGTTTTTGGATTTTAGCATTCTGTGATCATTGCGCTTCTTGCTGGCTTGTTGAAACGAGTACTCATCTCCTTCACTTAGGGGCCATAACAAACCCCTCGAGTGAACAGGCCCCCGCCAGCTCTCTGCTCCGCTACCCCAAGCTCATTGCCTGCCACTCAGGGGCAGCGTTAGAAGGATAAGTGAAGACAAACAAGCCGATCATTTTGCAGAGCGCCTGCTCACTTCATAGCTGCCACAGAAGCAGCAAGATAGATTGCAGGCTAGGATTACACCAGACGGCATGGAGGAAAGAACAGGCAATGGGGAACTTCTATGACGCTACCGTGGAGCCTGATGGCCGAATACGCCTAAAAACGTCCATTCACCTAGAGAAAGTTCTTAGGGTCGTCGTTGCAGTTACGGAAGAAGACGTTGACTGTGCCGCGTCTGGCATCGCATTAGGTGATTTTGTCCTTTGTTAGATCACCAGCAAGCCATGCGATGATTCTCATGCGCTGTCCTTGATTGAAGCTGACTTTTTAGACGGTGGTCTAAGGCGAGACAGTTTTATCCGCATAGGAAAGCTCTTTGCTGCCAATTAGGTTCTCATTCTTGGCATTGCCGGTCAATTAACCAGCTCCAAGTTGGCCGAAGTGATCTCACATATGGTTGCAATGTTTTCGTCTGTAGCCAGATGCATCTACCAGAACATGTGGTTATCGGGTCCGCAAACCACGCCTACGCTTGGGTTGTCTTCGCCAAGGAGCACTGCACCGCAATTGTTTTGCGGGTATTCAGCCCGATGCCGCAGCGTAGTTCTCGGGAAGGGGGGACACTCGTGCAGGAGCCTAGAGATTATTGCTAGAATGTGGCAACCGTTGGCGCTAAAAATGTTAAGCCAGGAAAATCGAGTTCCCGTAAAAGTTGCAGTTGCAGCCGCGATCGCTTACGTCAAGGAACTTTACGAGGGTATCAGTTTGCGCGATTTACTCCTGGAGGAGATTGAGTACAGTGATGCATCCGACAAATGGTTGGTCACCATTGGGTTTTCACTCCCCGAAACCAAGGAAGTTTCAACTTCTGTGATTTCACCAAGCAGCACAAGTCGCGAATTATCACGTCGCTATAAAACGGTGATTATAGACGCTGTTTCAGGAGCTCCAGACTCAATGAAGATTAGGACTGTATAGCATAATGGCGGCCATTCAACCCTCCTGCACGCTTTTGCTCGATACAAATCTTCTACTTCTTCTGTTTATTGGAGGAAAAGATATTTCGCTCATCAAAAAGGCTAAGACGCTGTCGGCCTACACAGAAGAAGATTACGAACTACTGCAGGAGTTCGCTAGTCGCAACCGTTTCACCAACCTTCTCACGACTCCTCATATAATTACCGAGGTTTCGAATCTGCTCGGAAAGGAGCGAGACGATATAAAGCGAAATGGCCGAGAAGCGGTGGTCGAGTTTCTCTCAAGATGCAATGAGTGCTCAGATTCATCGGTAAAATTAGCATCAGATCCCGAGTTCAGCAGACTTGGCATAACTGATATTGCAATAATAGCGGCAGCCAATGCGTCTGCATTCGTCTTAACTGCAGACTTACCCTTGTATCTTCACTGTTCAAGGTCGGGCCTTAATGTGGCAAACTTCAATCACGTCCGCCAAGGTGCCTGGAGCTAAATCGAAGTACTAACATCAAGATCCAGCGGATGAGAGCAGAGATGCCGATTTGCATTCTGAGCTTATACCCGCCGCTGATCTGGAGCGCCACCCCCCCAATCCTGCCCTTGGCTAGCCTGCGGTGATGACCAGCTTCGGCACCGGCGACGGCGAGCTGCTGACCCTCACCTACCCCAAGCCGCTGCCCATGCGGCTGGATCGCTGGCTGGTGAGCCAACGGCCTGAACAGAGTCGCGCCCGCATCCAGAAATTCATCGACGCCGGCTACGTGCGCGTCAATGGCGTCACCGGCCAGGCCAAGACGCCGCTGCGTCAGCACGACGCGGTGCAGCTGTGGATGCCGCCGCCGGAACCGCTGCCATACCTGCAGGCCGAGGCGATGCAGCTCGATGTGCTCTACGAAGACGAGCACCTGATCGTGATCAACAAGCCCGCCGGCCTCACGGTGCATCCAGCCCCAGGTAACAAAGACGGCACCCTGGTGAATGGGCTCCTACACCACTGCCCCGACCTGCCGGGCATTGGCGGTGAGCTGCGGCCCGGCATCGTGCACCGGCTCGACAAGGACACCACCGGCTGCATCGTGGTGGCCAAAAGTCAGCAGGCCCTGGTGACGCTGCAATCGCAGATCCAGCGGCGCATCGCCTCCCGCCAATACCTGGCGGTGGTGCACGGGGCGCCGGCGGGCGAGAGCGGCACGATCACGGCACCGATCGGCCGCCATCCGATCGACCGCAAAAAGTACGCCGTAGTTAGCGACAACAGCGGCCGCCACGCCTGCACCCACTGGCAGCTGATCGAGCGCCTCGGCGACTATTCACTACTGCGCTTCAAGTTGGATACGGGTCGCACCCATCAAATCCGCGTCCACTGCGCCCACCTGGGCCATCCAATCCTGGGCGACGCAACTTATAGCCGCTGCCGCAAGCTGCCGATCGAGCTGGCCGGCCAGGCCCTGCACGCCTTCCAGCTGGGGCTGGATCACCCGATCAGCGGCGAACGGCTGGAGCTGGAGGCCCCCCTGCCGCCGATCTTCGAAAAACTGTTGGCCGTTCTGCGGGGCCGCAGCTGACCGGCTCAGCTGAGCGGCTCAGCTGGCCTGCTCCCGCTCGGCCTCTTCCCGCAGCAGATCGAACAGGCTCTGGCGTTCAAACAGGTCGGCCACGGCGATCGCGGCCAGGGTGCAGAAGCCAATGGGCAACAGCAGGGCGTAGTTCTTGCTGAGCTCAAAGCTGAGCAGGATCGCCGTGAGCGGCGTGCGGGTGAGGGCCCCGAGGAAGGCCGCAGCGCCGGCGAACAGCAGGCTGGCGGGGGCGTAATCAAACAGGCTTACCAACAGCTGCTGCATCAGGGTGCCCAGGGAGGCCCCCACCACCAGGGCTGGCGCTAAAAAGCCGCCGGGGGCCTCCGCCGCCACCGCCACCGCCGTGGCGGCCGCCTGCACCGCCAGCACCAGCAGGGCCCGGGGGGCGTCATCGAGACCCAGCAGGGCGTCGAAGCAAAGGCCATCGGGATTGTCAAAGGCCTGCGGCAGCAGCGACCAGCCAGCCCCCACCGCCAGCCCCACCAGGGGCAGCAACTGCCAGCTGGCCAGCCTCCAGCGGCAAAAGCGCCGGCGCAGGGCCAGGATGCCCCGCTGGTAGAGCACGGCCGCCAAACCCGCCAGGGCGCCGAGCAGGCACAGCTGCGGCCCATCGATCAGCCGAAACTCGTTAACACCACTGGGGTACTGGCTGATCGGCGCCAGGTTGACCAGCAGCGGCTGAACCAGGGGCAGCTGGGCCAGCAGCCGGGTCCAGGCCACCGCAGCGAAGCTGGCCGCCACCGCCAGGGCGTTGCTGCGGCCGTCGGCCCGCTTGAGCAGCTCCTCCAGGGTGTAAGCCAGGCCGCCCAGGGGCGCGTGGAACACCGCCCCCAGACCGGCGCCACTGCCGATCGCCACCGCCAGCCGCTGATGTTGATGCTGGCGCTGGTGCTTACCGGGGTCGCTCGCCTGGGCGGTTTCACGGGCGGTTCCCCGGGCGGTTTCGCAGGCAATGGAGGCACCGATCTGGATGGAGGGCCCCTCCGGACCCACCGGAATGCCGCTGCCGATGGCGATGCCGCTGGCCAGCAGCTTCACAATCGCCACCCGCCAGCCCATCGGGATCGGCCAGCCGCGCATGAACAACATCACCTGCACGATGCCTGAACCCTTGGCGGCGGGCTCCCAGTAGGTGATCAAGCCGCCGGCCACCGCTCCCCCCAGCAGCCCCAGCACCGGCAACACCAGGGCGCGGGGCATCAGGGCGGCCAGCCGCAGGCGCACCCCGTTCACGGCGGCGATCTCCTGGCCGTAGAGCCAGATCGCCAGGGCTACGCCGATCCCGATCAAATTCACCAGCAGCACCAGCCGCAGCAGGCGCCCCAGCCGGCCGCTCATCGCCTCCCCCTGGCGGCGGTCCGGGAATCTGGCAGCGGCCAGGGCATGGGGCAGGGCATAGGGGGCTGGATCGCCAATTGGAACGCAGATTGGAACGCAGATTGCATCGCGGCCTCAGCCCAGCGCCGGCAGCCGCGGACAGGCCTGCACCAGCCGGCGGGTGATCTCGGCCTGGGGGTTGGCCAGCAGCGCCGCCCCCTCCCCCTGCTCCACGATGCGGCCGCCATCGAGCACCAATAAACGATGGCAAAAGCCACTGGCCACGGTGAGGTCGTGGGTAACGAACAGCATCCCCAGCCCCATGCTCTGCTGCAGCTGGCGCAGCAACGCCAGCACCTCGGTTTGCACCTCGGCATCGAGCATGCTGACGCTCTCATCACAGAGCAGCACCTTGGGCTCGAGGATCAGGGCCCGGGCGATCGCCACCCGCTGCTGCTGGCCGCCCGATAGCTGGCGGGGCAGGCGCCCCTCGTAGCGCTCGGGCGGTTCCAAACCCACGGCCGCCAACACATCCCGGGCCCGCTGGCGGGCCACAGCGCCGCTGGCCAGGCCGTGGAGGAGCAGCGGGTCGGCGATCGCCTCGCCCACGGTCATCTGGGGGTTCAGGCAGGCCAGAGGATCTTGAAACACCATCTGCAGGCCGCGGCGCAGCTGGCGGCGGCGGCGGCCCGCCAGGCCAAACAGCTCCTGGCCCTGGAGGCTCACCCTGCCGCCCCTTACCGGCGCCAAGCCCATCAGGGCCCGGCAGAGGGTGCTCTTGCCGCAGCCAGAGGCGCCCACCAGGCCGATGGTCTCCCCCTGATGCAACCGCAGGCTGACGCCATCCACCGCCTTTAACCAGCGGCGCCGCCAGGGGGAAGAGGGCAGCGGATGCCAGCAGCGCAGCGCCTCGATCTCCAGCAGCAGCGGACTGGGGGCCAGGGGTTGGCGCTGGCCCCCCTCCCGGTCGCGGGCGCGGCCCACCAGCCGCTGGGCCAGGGGGCTGGCCGGAGCGGTGAGCAGCTGGGCGGCGGGGGCCTCCTCAATCAGCCGCCCCTGATCCAGCACGGCGATGCGCTCACACCAGCGGCCGGCCATGGCCAGGTCATGGCTGATCAGCAGCAGGGCACTGCCCGCTTCCCGGCACAGCTGGCTCAATTCCGCCATCACCTGGGCCGCCACCGCCACATCCAGGCTGGTGGTGGGTTCATCGGCGATCACCAGCGGCGGCCGCAGGGCCAGGGCCAGGGCGATCGCCAGGCGCTGGCGCATGCCGCCACTGAACTCATGGGGATAGCTGCCGTAGCGCTCGGGGCTGATGCCCACCAGCTGCAGCAGCTCTTCTGCCCTTTGCCTCAGGCCGCTGGCCTGGGGGCCACTGCAGCGCCGGTGGGCGGCGAGCGTATCGGCCAGGTGATCGCCAATGGTGAGCAGGGGATTGAGGCGGGTCATCGGGTCTTGGAACACCAGCCCCACCGCCTCCCCCCGCAGCTGGCGCAGGGCGCCGCGGCGCAGCTGGCGGGGATCGCGACCGGCCAGCTCCAGGCCCCCGCTGCACTGGCTGCCCGGCGGCAACAACTGCAGCACCGCCCGGGCCAGGGTGCTCTTGCCGCAACCGGATGGCCCCACCAGGGCCAAGCTGGCCCCGGGCGCCAGGCTCAAGTCGAGACCATCGAGGGTGGGGCCAGGGCTGCCGGGATAGCGCACCACCAGCTGCTCAACCCGCAGCACCGCATCGCTCAAGGCAGCACCGCATCGCCGATCGCTCCAGTTTCAGTGGTAGGACCCGCACATTCGCGGGTCTGTGTCGTCGGGTGCATACGATTGGTACAACCCGAAGGGTGGAATGCTCAAAGCGGCCCCCGATCACGGATCCACCCCGTTGGCTGCGGCCGACCTATTGGTTACGGCCGACCTATTGGCTAAAGCCGAGACAATGGCTACAGCCGAGTCAATGGCTACAGCCGAGCCACTGGCTAAAGCCGAGTCAATGGCCAAGGATTTTCGGTGCTCCCCCGCTTCCCTAACCGACCAGCCCAGCACTGCTGTGGCCACCGATAAAGCCTCTGATTACGGGGTGGCCCTGCCCGAGTGGCTGCGGCGCTGCATCAATCAACAGGGCCAGGCCAGCGACGACGGCCGCCCCACGGAAGCAGAAGCGCTGCTGGCCGCAGCCTTTGATTTTGCCTACCAACTGCACGAGGGCCAGTACCGCGCCAGCGGCGAGCCCTACATCATCCATCCAATCGCCGTCGCCAATCTGTTGCGCGACATCGGCGCCAGTGCCGGCGTGATTGCCGCTGGCTTCCTGCACGACGTGGTGGAAGACACCGAAGTCACCGCCACCGAGATCGAGGGGCACTTCGGCGCTGAGGTGAGGGCCCTGGTGGAGGGGGTTACCAAACTTGGCGGCATCCACTTCACCAACAAAACAGAAGCCCAGGCGGAAAATCTGCGCCGCATGTTCCTGGCCATGGCCAGTGACATCCGCGTGGTGTTGGTGAAGCTGGCCGATCGCCTGCACAACATGCGCACCCTCTCGGCCCTGAAGCCGGAGAAACAACAGCGCATCGCCCGCGAAACCCGCGAGATCTACGCCCCTCTAGCCAACCGCCTGGGCATCGGCCGGTTCAAGTGGGAGCTCGAGGATCTCGCCTTCAAAATCCTTGAACCTGAGGCCTACCGCGACGTGCAGCAGCAGGTCGCCACCAAGCGCAGCGAGCGCGAGGAGCGGCTGGCTGTGACCGTGCAACTGCTGCGCGACCGGCTGGC
>CANHSW010000072.1 GCA_947463165.1 Cyanobacteriota bacterium | reverse complement strand
CGATCGAACAGGGAAACACTGAGCTGCTTTTCCAGGTTTTGAATCTGCAGACTCACCGCCGGCTGGGTGACATAAAGGCTGTCGGCAGCCTTCTTAAAGCTGCCCTCGGAGGCAATCGCCCGCAGAATGCGCAGCTGATCGAGAGTGAAGGGCAGATCGGCCATGGCCTGGGTGCAGGCAAAAACTCTAGGTGGGGCATCGGTTGGCCAGAATCGCCAGCTTCCTCTTCCTTAAGGGCCCGATGGCCAGCCCCCTGAGCCAGCCGCAGGGACTGCACCACAGCAGCGGCGTGGTGTTGGCCCTGCTGCTGGGCTTTGCCCTGATCCATAGCGGTGGCGCCTCGCTGCGCTACTGGGGTAGCGCCCGCATTGGCGAGCGAGCCTGGCGGCTGCTGTTTGCCGCCATCAGCATCCCGGCGGCAAGCCTGCTGATCGGTTATTTCCTGCAGCACCGCTACGACGGCATCCGCCTCTGGAACCTGCAGGACCAGCCCTGGATCGTGCCAGTGGTCTGGGCGGGCACGGCGGTGAGTTTTTTCTTTCTCTACCCAGCCACCTACAACCTGCTGGAGATCCCGGCGCTGCAAAAGCCCCAGGTGAGGCTCTATGCCACCGGGATCATCCGGGTGACGCGGCACCCCCAAGCCGTGGGTCAAATCCTCTGGTGCGCCACCCACCTGCTCTGGATCGGCAGCAGTTTCATGCTGGCCACCAGTGCCGGTCTGATCGCTCACCATCTTTTTGCGGTTTGGAATGGCGATCGCCGGCTGGCCAACCGCTTCGGCGCCGCCTTCGAGGAGCTCAGGGCCAACACCTCGGTACTGCCGTTCAAAGCCCTGCTGGAGGGCAGGCAGCAGCTGGTGCTGGCGGAGTTCCTGCGCCCCTCGCAGCTGGGCATCGCCATCGCCATCGGCGTGATCTGGTGGTCCCATCGTTGGATCGGCCTGGGCGCCACCGCCTTCGCCCGCAGCGCCCTGAGCCACTGGCTGGGTTGAACCGCAATCCTCCACAGCCCATCGTGGGGTGGTATCGGCTGCCTACACTCAACTCCAACCATCTCCAGCCGGATGCCCTCAGCCGCAGAACTCGCCTGGTTGATCCCGGTTTTGCCCCTGCTGGGGGCTTGCCTAAGTGGTCTGGGGTTGATCAGCTTTAACCGCACGGTCAACCGACTGCGCAAACCGGTGGCACTGCTGCTGATAACCAGCGTGGGCGCTGCGGCGGTGCTCAGTTTTGCAGTGTTGGCAGAGCAGCTTGGCGGCGCAGCCCCCGTGGAGGTGCTGTTCAACTGGGCCAGCGCCGGCAGCTTCAACCTGCAGATGGGCTTCCGGGTGGATGCCCTGGGGGCGGTGATGCTCTGCCTGGTTACCACCGTTGCCCTGTTGGTGATGGTGTATTCCGATGGCTACATGGCCCACGACAAGGGCTATGTGCGTTTCTTTACCTACCTGGCCCTGTTCAGCAGCTCCATGTTGGGCCTAGTGATCAGTCCAAACCTGCTGGAGATCTATGTCTTCTGGGAGCTGGTGGGCATGTGCTCCTATCTGCTGGTGGGCTTCTGGTACGACCGCGATGGCGCCGCCAATGCCGCCCAGAAAGCCTTTGTGGTCAACCGCGTTGGCGACTTCGGCCTACTGCTGGGAATCCTTGGCCTGTTCTGGGCCACTGGCAGCTTCGGATTTGAGCAAATCGGCAGCGGATTGCAGCAAGCCGTAGCCGATGGCAGCGTCAGCAATGGCGTGGCCATTTTGCTCTGCCTGCTGGTGTTCATGGGGCCGATGGCCAAGTCGGCCCAATTCCCCCTGCACGTGTGGCTGCCCGATGCCATGGAGGGCCCCACCCCGATTTCCGCCCTGATCCACGCCGCCACCATGGTGGCCGCGGGCGTGTTTCTGGTCGCTCGGCTCCAGCCCCTCTACGAGGCCTTCCCGGCGGTGAATCTGGTGATCGCCGTGGTCGGCACGATCACCCTGTTTCTGGGGGCCTCCATTGCCCTCACCCAGATGGACCTCAAGAAAGGTCTGGCCTACAGCACCGTCTCCCAGCTTGGCTACATGATGCTGGCCATGGGCTGTGGCGCTCCCGTGGCGGGCATGTTCCACCTGGTAACCCACGCCTTCTTCAAGGCGATGCTGTTCCTCGGCTCCGGTTCGGTGATCCATGCCATGGAAGAGGTGGTGGGCCATGAACCAGTGTTGGCCCAGGACATGCGCCTGATGGGGGGCTTGCGCCGCAGCATGCCGATCACCAGCACCACCTTCTTGATCGGCTGCGTGGCGATCAGTGGCATACCGCCCCTGGCGGGCTTCTGGAGCAAGGACGAGATCCTGGGCCAAGCCTTCGGCAGCTTTCCAGTGCTATGGGCGGTGGGCTTTATCACCGCAGGCATGACCGCCTTTTACATGTTCAGGCTCTACTTCCTCACCTTTGAGGGCAACTTCCGTGGTGGTGACACAGAACTTCAAGCCCAGCTACTAGCCGCAGCCGGTAAGACAGTGGGTTCAGATGCCGCGCACAACGACCACCACAAAGCCAACCTCCCCCATGAATCCGGCTGGCAAATGGCCATGCCCCTGGCCGTACTGGCGGTGCCCTCGGTACTGATCGGCCTGCTGGGCACCCCTTGGAACAGCCGCTTCGCGGCCCTTGTGGATCCCCACGAGTACGCCCACATGGCCAAGGAATTCAGCTGGGCTGAGTTTCTGCCCCTGGCTGGGGCCTCGGTGGCGATCTCGCTGGCCGGCATCAGCCTGGCTGCCTTCGCCTACCTGCTGCACAAGCTGGATCTGGCCCAGGCGGTGGCCGCCCGCTTCCCGCGCATCAATGCCTTCCTGGCCAATAAGTGGTATCTCGATGCGATCAACGACAAGCTGTTCGTTCAGGGCAGCCGCAAGCTGGCCAAATCGGTGCTGGATGTGGATTCCAAGGTGGTGGACGGAGTGGTGAACCTCACGGGCCTGCTCACCCTGGGCAGCGGCGAAGGGCTTAAATATTTCGAAACTGGCCGGGCCCAGTTCTACGCCCTGATCGTCTTTGGTGGCGTGATCGGCCTGGTGGTGCTGTTCGGCTCCCTGGGCTGAGCGGCGGCCACTGCGATAGCCAGCACAGCAGTTCACCGCTCTTATTTGGGCCAGCTCTGCCTTGGCCAGCTCGCCTTGGGCCAGCTGAAGGGCGCTCAGCTGAGCTGGCCAAAGCAATTGACCACGCTCTGTGTGCCAACCCCCACGGGCGCTGGCCTGGGCTGGGTGGTATTTCTACACTCCTGAAAAGGTGATCCTTGTCCGTGGCCTTTCCCTGGCTAAGTGCCGCGATTCTGTTCCCGATCGGTGCTGCTCTGCTGATTCCCTTCGTGCCCGACAAGGGTGACGGCAAGCAGGTGCGCTGGTTCGCCCTGGGGGTGGCGCTGACCACCTTCCTGATCACCGTGGGTGGCTACCTCAACGGCTATGACCCCGCTCAAGAGGGGCTGCAGCTGGTGGAACGGGTGCAGTGGCTGCCCGAATTGGGGCTGGCCTGGTCGGTGGGGGCTGATGGGCTGTCAATGCCGCTGATCCTGCTCACCAGCTTCATCACCTCCCTGGCCTGCCTAGCGGCTTGGCCGGTGAGCTTCAAGCCAAAACTTTTCTATTTCCTGCTGTTGGCCATGGATGGCGGCCAGATCGCCGTTTTCGCCGTGCAGGACATGCTGCTGTTCTTCTTGGCCTGGGAGCTGGAACTGCTGCCGGTCTACCTGCTGCTGGCGATCTGGGGTGGCAAAAAACGCCAATATGCCGCCACCAAGTTCATCATCTATACGGCGGGTAGCTCGCTGTTCATCTTGATCGTGGGCCTGGCCATGGCCTTCTACGGAGGCAACACCAGCTTTGAGTACTCGGTGCTGATGGCCAAGGAGTTTGGCACCAAGTTCCAGCTGCTCTGCTATGCGGGATTACTGATAGCTTTCGGCGTCAAACTGCCGATTGTGCCTCTGCACACCTGGCTGCCCGACGCCCACGGAGAGGCCACCGCCCCGGTGCACATGCTGCTGGCCGGCATCTTGCTGAAGATGGGCGGCTACGCCTTGCTGCGTTTCAACGTACAACTATTACCGGCCGCCCACGCCCAGTTTGCGCCTTTACTGGTGGTGCTTGGCGTGGTGAATATCATTTATGCGGCACTCACTTCCTTTGCCCAGCGCAACCTTAAACGCAAAATTGCCTATAGCTCGATTAGCCACATGGGTTTCGTGCTAATCGGCATTGGCAGCTTCAGCGCCCTAGGCACTAGTGGAGCGATGCTGCAAATGATCAGCCATGGCCTGATTGGGGCCAGCCTATTCTTTTTGGTGGGGGCCACCTACGACCGCACCCATACACTTCAACTCGACGAGATGGGCGGCATAGGCCAAAAAATGCGCAAGATGTTTGCGCTTTGGACCATTTGCTCCCTCGCCTCTCTAGCCCTTCCTGGCATGAGTGGCTTTGTTTCTGAGTTGATGATTTTTGTCGGCTTCTCCACCAGCGAAGCTTACACTCTCAGCTTCCGCATAGTAATGGCGGTATTGGCGGCAATCGGGGTGATTCTCACCCCCGTATACCTGCTTTCCATGCTCCGGGAGATCTTCTACGGTCGCGAGAACACCGAACTAACCTCCCACACCCATCTGGTGGATGCTGAGCCGCGAGAGATCTACGTAATCAGCTGCCTACTGGTGCCAATCATCGGCATCGGCCTCTACCCTCGCTTGGTTACCGACACCTACCGCGCTTCAATCGAGGCTTTGGTAGTGCGGGAAAGCCTGGCGCTCAAGGAACTTCCGTTACCGCCGGCAGGCGGTGAACTAATCCGTCAGCAGCTCCTCAAAGCCCCCTTGTTGCCCGCCTGAACTAGCCTAGGCTTAGCTCCCGCCCCCGTTCAGGCATGAAACAGCTGAACTTCCTGCTGATCTTCAGCTTTGGCCTTGCCATGGTGATGTTCACCCTGGAGAACACGGCAGCCACCACCGTTCAATTCCTGCCTGGGGTTTCCTTCACCCTGCCCCTGGCGGCCATGCTGCTGTTGGTGGGAGGCTTGGGGGCTACCGCAGCCTGGGTATTTGCTGTGTGGAGCGGCGTGGTGCGCAAGGTGGAGGAGCTACAGAGCCAAGGCGAACTGGAGGCTCAAGAAGTGCGAATCCGCGAATTGGAAACAGATCTAGAGCGCTATCGCGCCACGGTCGACGCTCAGCTGGCACTGCTACCTGCCGCCACAGACGATTGACACGGCTCCCGCCATACGCCATATCCCCAATCAGCGCCACCAGACAAGGGCAAACCAGCGCCCAATGGCAATAGCAAGCCGGGGCCCGAAGGAAAGGGCAAACCAGCGGCCAAAGGCAAGTGCAAAACAGCAACCAAAGGCAAGGGCAAGGGCAAGGGCAAAACATAGCCCCAAGGTGATGGCAGTCTATGGATTGCTGATAATTTGCTGGCTTTCACCCCCTGGGATAGATAGCCAGCTAAGAAAGCCCAAATCTAATGGACCTGACATCGCCAGGATCCATGGCGGCATCTGGGAGCTGCCCGGCTCAGCCGGCCGGGGTGGGCAATTTACAAACTGGCCTTAATCCCTGGTGATCAGCTGTACTGGCTTTGCCTCGGCAGTTTTGCCAGCAGCCGGCCAAGCCGAGGGACTTGGCTTGCCACCAGCAGGGCTAGCGGCATTTCCACACGACCGATAGCTTGGCCCTGGTAAACGAAGTTACGGTGGAGCAGTCGGTTGGCTGAAAGGGGGGCCAGGCTGGCCATCCGCCTATTGCAGGATGCCGCCGAACGCGGCGAAATTGATCCTTGGGATGTCGATGTGATCGCCGTGATCGACGGTTTCCTCGACCAGCTGCACCAGCGCATTGCCCTGCCCAGAATCGCCGCCCAAGGCGGCAGTTTCGAGCAGGATCTGGCCGACACCAGCGAAGCCTTTTTGGCTGCCTCCGTGCTGGTGAGCCTCAAGGCCGAGCTGCTAGAAGCCAGCACAGTGGTAGCCAACTCTCTGATTGAGGACTGCTGCGACGCGGAAATGGCAGAGGCTGAGCAACCCTGGCTAGATCAGCCAGGGTTGGATCTGCCCCGCAGGCCTGAGCGGCACCTGTGGCGCCGCCCCGTAGCGCCCCCGCCTCTGCAGCGGCCGGTGACCCTGGGGGAACTGATTCGTCAACTAGAGGAGATTGCCGCCCAGCTGGAGCAGGACCAGGGCCGGCAGAAGCAGCGACACCGCCCCAAGCGCTATAGCGACAGAGAGGCCATCGACCAGGTGGCTGCCCTGGCCCACCGCGAGAAACTGCCAGAGACCACCGCCGCCCTGTGCAAGTTCCTGCAGCAATGGGAACCGGCGCTCGACTGGACCAATTTCGATCAACTGGTAAGCAGCTGGGCAACCGCCGTGACCAGCGGTGAGGTGGCCCAAGACCTGGACAGCGACCGGGTGGGGGTGTTCTGGGCCCTGCTGTTCCTCTGCCACCAGGGCAGTGTGGAACTGGAGCAGCGGGGCGGCCTGTTCGGCCCACTCAGCATAAAGCGCTGCGCGGCAACGGATCTAGGGTCAGCTCAGCCGCCGGCTCTGGATCGGCTGGCAGCCTGAGAAGGCTGCCTAAGATGTAGGCACTGTCGGAAGTGAGCAAGCGCCAATGAAGGCGATGATCTTGGCCGCCGGCAAGGGAACCAGGGTGCAACCGATCACCCACGTGATCCCCAAGCCGATGATCCCCATCCTGCAAAAGCCAGTGATGGAATTTCTGTTGGAACTGCTGCGGGAGCACGGCTTCAACGAAATAATGGTAAATGTCTCCCACCTGGCCGAGGAGATAGAAAATTATTTCCGTGATGGCCAGCGATTCGGAGTGCAGATCGCCTACAGCTTCGAGGGGCGCATCGAAGACGGCGAATTGATCGGCCAAGCCTTGGGCTCAGCCGGGGGTCTCAAGAAAATCCAGAACTTCCAGCCCTTCTTTGACGACACCTTTGTGGTGCTCTGCGGAGATGCCCTGATCGACCTCAACCTCACCGAAGCAGTTAAGCGTCATCGGGAAAAGGGGGCCCTGGCAAGCTTGGTTACCAAGCGAGTGCCGCGGGATTTGGTGAGTAGCTACGGGGTGGTGGTTACGGATGACCAGGGCAGAGTGCTCTCCTTCCAGGAGAAACCCTCCGTAGAAGAAGCTGCCAGCGACATGATCAACACTGGTATCTATATCTTTGAACCACAGATTTTCGATTATATCCCTAGCGATCAGCCCTTTGACATCGGCTCAGACCTGTTTCCTAGGCTTGCGAGTGCCGGGGCACCCTTCTACGCCCTGCCGATGGAATTTGAATGGGTTGACATCGGCAAGGTGCCAGATTATTGGCAGGCAATCCGTAGTGTCCTTCAGGGGGAAGTAAGGCAAGTCCAGATCCCTGGCAAGGAGGTGCGCCCCGGAGTTTTTGCCGGCCTCAACGTAGCTGCCGACTGGGACAAAATCAAGATCCAAGGCCCCGTCTATGTGGGTGGCATGACCCGCATAGAAAATGGAGCAACGATTATTGGACCGGCAATGATTGGTCCCAGCTGCCAGGTCTGCGAGGGTGCCACCATAGACAATTCAATCATTTTTGACTACTCCCGCATTGGCCCCGGGGTAAGACTTTTTGAAAAACTTGTGTTTGGCCGCTACTGCGTAGACCGCAATGGTGATCACTTTGATCTCCAGGAAGCGGCGCTTGATTGGTTGATCACCGACGCTAGGCGCCAGGATCATGTGGCGCCCTCCCCGCAACAAAAGGCCATGGCAGACCTGCTGGGAACCGACCTGGCCATCGGCCAAGCCGCATAGCCATCCACCTGCGCAAGCATCTAAAACTTACAACCGACAACTCACGACTTACAACCAATAATCTACAGCCGACAATTTACAACTTACAACTGGCGACCAATAGCCAATTTGATTACCCATGTCACCCCGCGAAGTGCCGTCTTAATTCCCGGGAAATAGCGAAGTAGCCTGTGAATTAAAGTTATCTGATGCGATCTTCCCTGAACCTCGGGGCTTCGCGGGCAATCAAGATAGCCAATATGCACATCTAAAGTTGCCCACTCCGCTCATCTGCGCGAAGGCAGGGTTATTCGTCGCAAAGCCTTTTAGTGCAAAACTTTTAGTTGCGATGTATTGGCAGAGCCACACAGTGATGGGCATTGGCTTTTTCGAGATACCATAATAACTCATCACCATGACAACTAGGGAAACCAGGGAGAACTAGTCCTTCATTTTTGGAGCCCTGAAGCTGCCAAGGGTGCCCGGACGGGATGGCATCAGATATAGGGACTTCCCAGAATATGCCTATTTGGCGGTAAATCCAGCCAGTTCAAGGATGGCGGGAATCCTCTCTTCTGCCTTGATCGCCATCAAATGCACCCCCTGGGCCAGATTCCTGTAGGTCTGCACCTGTTCAGCAGCTATGGCGATCCCCTCGGCCGCAGGATCGGCCGCTGAAGCAAGCCGATCGATCACCGCCTGGGGGATATGGACACCGGGCACCACCCGGTTAATAAATGCAGCATTCTTGGCCGACTTGAGCAGGAACACCCCGGCCAGCACCGGCAACTGCAACGGCGCGGCGATCTCCTCGACGAAACGCTGCAGCGCAGCGGCGTCGGTGACCATCTGGGTTTGAATGAAGCGAGCTCCAGCGGCTTTTTT
>CANHSW010000071.1 GCA_947463165.1 Cyanobacteriota bacterium | reverse complement strand
GCAGTTGACCGCAGGCGGCGTCGGCATCGAGGCCGCGGCTGGCGCGCACGCTTACGGCGATGTGGCGTCGCTGCAGCAGCTGGCGAAAATCCTCCACCGCCCGGGGGGTGGGTCGCTGGAAGCTCTCCTCGGCGATCGGGTTGTAGGGGATCAGGTTTACATGGCTCTGGAAGCCGCGCAGTAGCTGGGCCAGCTCTTCTGCGTGGCGCGGCTGGTCGTTTAGACCCCCCAGCAGGATGTATTCAAAGCTCAATCTTCTGCCGGTGATCGCCACGTAGCGGCGGCAATCTTCCAGTAAAGATTCCAGGGGATAGGCATGGGCGGTTGGGATCAGTTGCTGGCGCAGCTGCTGGTTAGGGGCATGCAAACTCACCGCCAGGGTGAATTGGGCCCGCCCCAACCTTTGCAAGGCCCGCTCCGCCAGCTGGGGCAGGGTGTGGGCCACGCCTACGGTGCTGAGGGTGATCTGGCGTTGGGCCATACCCAAATCACCGCAGAGGCAATCAATTGCAGCTAGCACCGCCTCGATATTTAGTAGTGGCTCCCCCATACCCATGAACACCACATGGCTGGGGCGCTCGCCCATCACCTCGCGCACACTGAGCACCTGGTCGACAATTTCGTGCACCGCCAGCGAGCGCTGCAGGCCACCCTTGCCGGTGGCGCAGAAGCTACAGGCCATCGGACAACCCACCTGGCTGCTGACGCAGACGGTGAGGCGCCCCTCGGCCGGGATGCCCACGGTTTCGATGCTGAGCCCGTCGTGGGTGCTGAGCAGCAATTTGGTGGTGGCATCACGGGCGATGCTGCGGTGCAGCTCCCTGGAGCGGCCAATCCAGTCGCCAGCCCCAGCCGGCGGCTGGGCCAGCAGCTGCTGGCGAAAGCCCTTGGGCAACACCGAGATCTCATCGAGGCTGCGGGCCCCCTTGGCATAGAGCCAATCGTGCAGTTGCCGGCCCCGAAAGGCGGCCTGGCCCTGGCCCACCGCCCATTGCTCCAGCTCCGCCAAGCCCATGCCCAGCAGCGGCTTGGCGGCAATTCCCGCTGCCGCTGCCGGTGTCAGGGCCACACCAGCAGGCCGTGGCCCAGCAGCTGCTCCGCCACCAGCAGGGCAATAAAGCCGAGCATGGCCGCCCGACCATTCAGCTTTTCGGTGTGGCTGTGGAACCCGAAGCGGGGTAAGCGCCGCTGGGGGATGGGGGTGCCCAGGGCGGTGAGCTTGGCGTTGGTCATCGTTGGCGGTAGTGGGGAAGCACCGGTTGGCTAAGCGCCGGGTGGCGAAAGGCGGTTTAGCCAATCACCATGGCGGAGCGGCTCAGTCATCGGTGAGCAGGCCCTCCTCCTGGAGACCCTCCAGGGCGGCGGGATCGGCGATCAATTCCTCCTCAAGGCCCTCGTCGAGGATCGGCCGGGTGAAGGCGGCCGGTGAACTGGTGTCGATGCCGTGGCGGCTGCGGGTGGCCTCCAGGTCGGCATCGGAGGGGTCGTCCAGCAGGGCGGTGGAGGACACCGGAGGCGCCGGTAACTCCACCGTGTAGTCGGGCCGCAGGTTTTGCATGCGCCGGTAGCCCATGCTCTCCTCCTCCAGGATGTCTGGATGGGGGCCGGCCTCGGCCCGCAGCTCCTCCTCAAAGCCACTGAAGCCCGTGCCGGCCGGGATCAGGCGACCGATGATCACGTTCTCCTTGAGACCGCGCAGCCAGTCGCTCTTGCCCTCGATCGCCGCTTCCGTGAGCACCCGGGTGGTCTCCTGGAAGGAGGCGGCGGAGATGAAGCTGTCGGTGTTCAGCGAAGCCTTGGTGATACCCAGCAGCACCGGCGTGAACTCGGCGGGGGCACCGCCGGTGATCGCCATGGCGCCATTCACCTGCTCCACCTGGCGCAGTTCGATTAGCTCGCCGGGCAACAGAGTGGTATCGCCGGCGTCTTCTATACGCACCTTGCTGGTCATCTGTCGCACGATCACTTCGATGTGCTTGTCGTCAATCGACACCCCCTGAGACTTATAAACGTTCTGCACTTCCTGCACCATGCGGAATTGCAGCTTGGAGATCGACTGTTGGGCCGCATCCAGGGTGGGTTTACGGGTACGCAGATCCTCGAAGTAGCTTTCCAGCAGCTCGTGGGGGTTGATCGGACCATCGGTGAGCTGATCGCCCGCATGTACCTGCTGGCCGTCGCTCACCATCACGGTGCGGCCCAGCAGAATCGGGTATTCGCTGATCGCATCATCCTGTTCAATCACCGTAACTGTGATCGAATCGTCATCCTCTCCCTGCTTGATCTGCACGGTGCCCGATTTACGGCATAGCACCGAGGAATCCCGGGGCCGCCGGGCCTCCAGCAGTTCCTCAATACGCGGTAGACCCTGCACGATGTCACCGGTTTTTTGCCGCTCAAACACCAGCAGGGCCAAGCCATCACCGCGCTGCACCAGTTCGCCGTCGCGCACGTGCAAAACCGAATCCGGCGACACCATGTAGGGCCGGCCGAGACGGATGGTAACGATTGAGCCATCAATCGCCTCCACCTGGCCGCAGCAGGGGGCCGCGATGCCCTCGGCGAGGATGTCGCCATCGACAATCCGCTGGCCCACCGTCACCAGGGCCGGGCTGTCACCCAGATCCAGGCGGCTGATGTCATCGGCGCGCTCCACAATCAAACGGCGAATCGGCTCGCCCTCCTGTTGGTCGGGCAGTTGCACCACACCATCCTCCTTGCAGAGAATTTGAGTGGTGGCCACCACGTCGCCGCTCTTCACGGTGGATTGGTCCTCCACCTGCAGCTCGGTGTGGGTGGAGCCGTGGCTGGCATCGGAGATGGTGTCGCGGCGCACCAGCAGCGTTTCCAAAATGGTGAGCTGCAGTCGCTCAATCGTCTTGGCGCGCTTATCGGGTACCGCCTCCACGTCCACGGTCATTTGTGGCGTGGTGTCAAATGTTTCGAGGATCAGCTGGGTGCGCAGCAGCTCAACACCCTCCACGCTCTTGATCACCTCGCCGTCTTTAAAAGCGAGCCGCTGGGTGGCTTTCAAGCCCAGCAATGGGCCACCACTCTGCTTAACGGTGCTCAGGTCTGGAAGATGAGCCTCATCAGGGATGTTGTATTCCTCAACTGGGCGTAGCAGCAGGGCGCCGCCTTCCGGTGTGTCAACTGTCTCCACATACACCATCGCTTCTGGTGTTAGATCCTTGGCAATTTCCTCCCCTGGATTGCACAGGCGCCCTTCTGAGAAATTGGAGAGAACCTTGCTATCGGCCACCAGGTGCAGGCTGCCGGAGCGCACGATGATTTCGCGCAAAATATCGTTCTTTTGGGTCACAGTCACGATGCCGGCGGTCTGGCTGAAGATGTCCTTCACCACCTCGGTGCCGGCCTCAATCCACTGGCCGTCCTCAATCATCAACAGGGAGATGTCCTTGTTGATCTCGTGGGTTTCCTGGGGAATCCAGAGCAGCGTGCCGCCCTTGCTCACCTCATAGCCATTTTTGGCACTGCGGGCCTTTTTAATCGCTAGGCCTGGCGCAAATTTAACGATGCCGCCGGTTTGGGTGCGGAAGCGGTCATCGGCCAGTTCGGCGATCACCTCACCGCTGGCAATCTTGGTGCCGGGGCGGGTCTTGAGCAGATAGCGCAGATTGTCCTTGCCATCGAGGTGCCAGGTTTCGCCGGAATGGCTGGATTCTCCCACCAACTTGCAATCCTTCAAGGTGAGGCTGGCGGTAACAATCTGCACCTCGCGGGAGTCGCCCGCCGATTCCCGCAACCTCACGGCACCGCCGTACTCACTCACCAGCCGGCTCTCCACCAGCACATCGCCGGTCTTAACTGCGCTATTGCCAGTCAACACGGGCTGGGCATTAGGCGGCAGGTTATAGACGTCGCCACTGAATACCCACATGCGGCCGAGGCGCTGGGCCTTAAGAGTGATATTGCCCTGGCGGTCAACCACCTCCCGGGGCTGAATCGCATCCTCATAGCGCACCTGACCCGCCAGGTCGCAGATGACATCCTTGGTGGCTTTTTCCACGCTCTTTTTCACCGTGGCGCCAGCGGAAATCTGGGCCAAGATGGTGTCCGACTCGGCATGTTGGCCGTCGTAGACAAACATGATCGAGCCGGTGGTGATTGCCAGCGATTGGGGCTTGCCCTTGCCGCTCGGCTTCACCGTGATATCGAAATCGGTCTCGGCGATCTGGGCCTCCACCCCGTGGGGGGTGCGGTAGGGCCGCACCCGGGCCTTGTCGCCGAATTCGATCACGCCAGTTACCACCGAACGCACCACGCCGGTTTCAGCGGTGGACACACCGCCGGTGTGGAATGTGCGCATGGTCAGCTGGGTGCCGGGCTCGCCGATCGACTGGGCGGCCACGATGCCCACCGCCTCGCCCAGGTCCACCAGCTGGTTGTGGGCCAGGGCCCAGCCGTAGCAGCGGCGGCACACCGACCGGTTTGCTTCGCAGGTGAGCGGTGAGCGCACCACCACGGTCTTGACGCCTGCCGCCTCAATCCGCCGCGACATGATCGGGTCGATTTCGCCATTGCGATCGACGATCAATTCGCCGTCGCTGCCGATCACCGGTTCTGCCGCCAGGCGACCCATCAGCTTGCTGGCAAAACCACCCCGCTCATCGGCGTCGATCGGAATACCGCGGGTGGTGCCGCAGTCGTCTTCTCGCACGATCACATCTTGAGCCACGTCCACCAGACGGCGGGTGAGGTAGCCCGAGTCAGCGGTGCGCAGGGCCGTATCCACCAGGCCCTTACGGGCACCATAGGAGGAGATTACGTATTCGGTAACCGTTAATCCTTCGCGGAAGTTGGTACGAATTGGCAGGTCGATGATCTCCCCTTGGGGGTTGGCCATCAGGCCGCGCATGCCCACCAGCTGACGCACCTGGGACATGTTGCCCCTGGCGCCAGAGTTGGCCATCATCCACACGGAATTGAGTGGATCGTTCTCATTGAAATTGCGCCGCACCGCCGCCACCAGGCGCTCGTTGGTTTCAGTCCAGGTGTCGATCACCTTGGTGTGACGTTCCACCTCGGTGATTTCCCCCAGCCGGTAGCGCTCTTCTGTTTCGGTGATCTGCTGCTCCGCCTCCGCCAGCAGGGCCGCCTTGTCGCCGGGAATGCGCAGGTCGTCTACCGAAATCGATACGGCGGCCTGGGTGGCATAGCGGAAACCGAGATCCTTGAGGTCGTCGGCCATGGCTGCCGTGGCGGCGGTGCCATGGTGCTTATAGGCCCAGGCCACCAGATTTCTGAGCGCCTTTTTGTCCACCACCCGATTGCGAAATGGCGGCGCCTGCTTGCTCAGGGCCACGTTCACCGGGGTGATCGGCGCCGGGGCGGGGGCGCTGGCGGCAGCCTTGGCGGCCTTGGACTTTTTGCTGGTTTTCTTGGCGGGGGTGGCGGTCATGGCAGACGGATTAGGTGGCGAAGAGGGTTTCAGGCGATCTGCCGGCTCGTGGGGCAAAACTTGCGGCCAGCCGGTATTTCAGTTATCAGGACGTTATTTCAGTTGGAGGCCCTTAGTTGACTGCCCTGAATAGGCGGCACTGAGCTGGCGTCACTGAGTTTGCGGTACTGAGTTGAAGGCACTGAATAAGTGGCACTGAATAGGGGCCATTGGAATTAAGCGGCAGCGACTGCGTCGATGATGGTGCGGTTGATAACTACCCGGCCCACGGTGGTAAGCAGATAGCGACTAATTAGAGCTCCATCTTCATCGAAGCGGTCGCGGCGGTATAGCCACTGTTCAATGCGGGTGCCATCGCTGAGGGTCTCTTCTTTCTGGGGTTGCTTGTCTTCCTCGCCGCAATCCACCTCGCCGTTGAAGCGCACCCATATCCAGTCGTGCAGGCGCAGGTGCTTGCCCTCGAAGGCGGCCATCACGTCGTCGAGGTTGGCGAAGGTGAGATCCCGATCGCCAAAGGTGGGCCGACTCGATCCCGGCTGTTCGGCGGTGAGGTAATAGGCCCCCAGCACCATGTCCTGGGAGGGGGTGATGATCGGCTCGCCGGTGGCCGGCGAAAGGATGTTGTTGCTGGCCAGCATCAACAGGCGGGCTTCTGTCTGAGCCTCGATCGCCAAGGGCACGTGCACAGCCATCTGGTCACCGTCGAAGTCGGCGTTGAAGGCGGGACAGACCAGCGGGTGCAGCTGGATCGCCCGGCCATCCACCAGCTTCGGCTCAAAGGCCTGAATGCCGAGGCGGTGCAGGGTGGGGGCGCGGTTTAGCAGGATTGGGTGACCCTCGATCACCTCTTGCAGCACCTGCATCACCTCGTCATCGGCCCGCTGAATCAGCTTCTTGGCCGCCTTGATGTTATTGACGATGTTCTGGCGGATCAGCCGATGAATAACGAAGGGCTGAAATAGCTCAATAGCCATCTCCTTCGGCAGGCCGCACTGGTGCATCTTCAGCTTCGGACCCACCACGATCACCGAACGACCGGAGTAGTCCACCCGCTTACCGAGCAGGTTTTGACGGAAGCGACCCTGCTTGCCTTCGATGATGTCGCTGAGCGATTTGAGGGCCCGGTTGTTGGCACCCACCACGGTGCGACCGCGGCGACCGTTGTCGATCAGAGCATCTACCGCCTCCTGCAGCATCCGCTTTTCGTTGCGGACAATGATTTCGGGAGCAAGAATCTCCTGGAGGCGTGCCAACCGGTTATTGCGGTTGATCACCCGGCGATAGAGGTCGTTGAGATCGCTGGTGGCGAAGCGACCGCCGTCCAGCTGCACCATCGGCCGCAGATCGGGCGGGATCACCGGGATCACATCCAGCACCATCCACTCGGGACGGGCATTGGTGGCCACGAAGTTGTCGATCACCCGCAGCCGCTTGATCAGCTTGGCCCGCTTTTGGCCCTTGCTGGCGGCGATCTCCTCCCGCAGCTGTTCAGCGGTTTCGTTTAGATCCAGGTCTTCCAGTAGTTGCTTCAGCGCTTCAGCGCCGATGCCAACCATGGGCTCATTCTCAATCTCCGAATCCTCGGCATAGATCTGATCTTCGATCTCCAGCCACTCATCTTCGGTGAGCAGCTGTTTATAGGTGAGATCCTTGTGGTCGCCTGGGTCGAGCACCACGTAGCAGTTGAAGTAGACAATCTGCTCCACATCCCGCAGGGGCATGTCCAGCAGAATCGCCACATAACTGGGAATCCCCTTCAGGTACCACACGTGGGATACCGGGGCGGCCAACTTGATGAAGCCCATGCGGTGGCGCCGCACCCGACTCTCGGTAACCTCCACGCCGCAGCGCTCGCAGACGATGCCGCGGTGCCGAACGCGCTTGTACTTACCGCAGTGGCACTCCCAATCCTTGGAGGGGCCAAAGATCTTCTCGCAGAACAGCCCGTCCATCTCGGGCTTGAGCGTGCGGTAGTTGATGGTTTCGGGCTTGGTCACCTCGCCCACCACCTGACCGTTGGGCAGGGTGCGCTGACCCCACTCCATGATCCGCTCGGGGGAAGCGAGCGTGATCTTCACGTAGTCGAAGTGGTTTTCGGTGCGCAGGTTGCTGTTGGACATCTGCTGGAGGCTGGCGGAGATCGAGAGAAGAACAGAAGGGAAAATCGCGACGCCGGCTTAAGCGGCGGTTCGCGATCCATCAGCGATCAGTCGTCGTCGTAATCCGCGACGCCGAGGGATTCGTAGGTGGGACGGCTGGGGGTGCTGCGGCGGGGATTGACGTCCTGCATCAGATCCACTTCTTCGCCCGCATCGGTATATACGGCGATGTCCAAACCGAGGGACTGCAGCTCGCGCATCAGCACCTTGAACGATTCGGGGGTGCCGGGGCGGGGGATCGGTTTGCCCTTGACGATGGCGTTGAGCGCCTCGTTGCGGCCCTGCATGTCGTCGGACTTGACCGTGAGCAGCTCCTGCAGGGTGTAGGCGGCGCCGTAGGCCTCCAGGGCCCACACCTCCATCTCTCCCAAGCGCTGGCCGCCCTGCTGGGCCTTGCCCCCCAGCGGCTGCTGGGTGACGAGCGAGTAGGGGCCGGTAGAGCGGGCATGGATCTTGTCGTCCACCAGGTGCACCAGCTTGAGGATGTGGGCATAGCCCACCGTTACCGGCTGGTCAAAGGGTTCGCCACTGCGACCATCGATCAGCTGAATCTTGCCGGGGTTATCGGGGTTGTACACCCATTCCTTACCCGGTTGCTTGGCGGCTTCCTCCAGATAGGCCTGCACGGTTTGCTTCGATTTCTCAGCGCCATGCATTTCATCGAAGGGCACCACCTTGACGCGGCAGTCGAGATTGGCGGCGGCCCAGCCCATCAAGCACTCGAATACCTGGCCCACGTTCATGCGGCTGGGTACCCCGAGCGGGTTGAGCACGATGTCGATCGGCGTGCCATCCGGCAGGTAGGGCATGTCCTGGGAGGGCAGGATGCGGCTGATGATCCCCTTGTTGCCGTGGCGGCCAGCCATCTTGTCGCCCACCTGGATCTTGCGGCGCTGGGCCACATACACCCGCACCACCATGTTGGCGCCCGGCGGCAGTTCATCGCCCTGCTCGCGGGTGTAGATGCGCACGTCGACGACGCGGCCGCGCTCGGTGTTGGGCACCCGCAGGGAGTTGTCGCGCACATCGCGGGCTTTTTCGCCAAAGATCGCCCGCAGCAGCTTCTCTTCCGGCGGCTGGTCTGATTCGCCCTTAGGCGTCACCTTGCCCACCAAGATGTCGCCGCTTTCCACATAGGCACCGATGCGGATGATGCCCATCTCGTCGAGATTCCCTAAGGTTTCTTCGGCGACGTTGGGAATTTCGCGGGTGATTTCCTCGGGTCCGAGCTTGGTTTGCCGCGCTTCAATCTC
>CANHSW010000070.1 GCA_947463165.1 Cyanobacteriota bacterium | reverse complement strand
GAACAGCACCCAGTTTCTCGGCCAGTCGCACAATCGAGCGCCCCTCCGGCGTCTGATCGAAGCAACTAGCCCCCAGAGCGGCCTCGGCCAGCTCCGCGCTGCTGTGGCCGCCCACCGGCAGGAATTCCTCGGCGAGGCGGTTGCCGAGGGTGATCGTGCCGGTCTTGTCGAGCACCAGGGTGTTGACGTCGCCGCAGGCCTCCACGGCACGCCCGGAGGTGGCGATCACGTTGAACTGGGCCACCCGGTCCATGCCGGCGATGCCGATGGCGCTGAGTAGGCCGCCGATCGTGGTGGGGATCAACGCCACCAGCAGCGCCACCAGGGTCACCACCGAAGGGGCCTGATTGAGAAACCCGGCCACCGGCGAGAGGGTGGCCACGGCGATCAGGAACACCTGGGTGAGCACCGCCAGCAGCACCGTGAGGGCGATCTCGTTCGGGGTTTTGCTGCGTTCGGCGCCCTCCACCAGGGCGATCATGCGATCGATGAAGCCCTTGCCCGGATCGGCGCTGATCCTCAGGGTGAGCTGATCGGAAAGGATGCGGGTGCCACCCGTCACCGAGCCGGCTACGTCCGAGCCGGCCTCCTTGAGCACCGGAGCCGATTCGCCGGTGATCGCCGATTCATCCACCGAGGCCACCCCGGCGATCACCTCGCCGTCGGCGGGAATCACGTCGCCGGCCTGCACCAGCACCAGATCGCCCTTGCGCAGGGCGGAGGAATCCACCAGTTCGATCGAGCCATCGGCCAGCTGGCGCCGTGCCTCGGTGCGGGCCTGGGTGCGGCGCAGGGCATCGGCCTGGGCCTTGCCTCGGCCTTCCGCCAGGGCCTCGGCGAAGTTGGCGAACAGCAGGGTGGCCAGCAGGGTGAGACTAATCAGGGCGTTGAAGCCCCGCTCCCGCCCACCGGCCTGGGCATCGAGAAGCCGCGGCTCCAGGGTCAGCGCCAGGCACAAGGCGGTGCCGCACCACACCACGAACATCACCGGATTGGCCACCGCCAGCCGGGGGTCGAGCTTGCGGAACGACTCCACGATCGCCCGCTGCACCAGTCCCTGCTGGCGGGGGCGTTCGGTGTAGCGCCGCTGTTGGCGCGGCCCGCGCGGCATGCGGGGAAAGATGGCGCGGGGTGTTGTGGTGGTCATCTCAGGACGCCAGGGTGAGCGCTTCCGCGATCGGCCCGAGGGCCAACACCGGGAAGAAGGTGAGGGCGCCGAGGATCACCAGCACCACGGCGGTGACGCCGGTGAACAGGCCGGTGTCGGTGCGCAGGGTGCCGGGACTCGGTTCGAGGGCGGGTTTGCGGCGGAAGCCATCGGCCAGCGCCAGCAGCGCAGCGATCGGCAGGTAGCGGCCGCCCAGCAGGCTGAGGCTGGTGCTGAGGTTCCACCAGGGGGTGCCATCGCCGAGGCCCTCCAGGCCGCTGCCGTTATTGGCGGCCGCCGAGGCGTATTCGTAGACCACCTGGCTGATGCCGTGGGAGCCCGGGTTGCTGATGCCCGCCAGCGTGGCGCCACCGGCCAGGGTGAGCGCCGTCGGGATCAGCACGAAGATCGGATGGATCAGCAGGATCAGGCTGGCCCACACCACCTGGGGCTTCTCCACCTTGCGGCCGAGGAATTCCGGCGTGCGGCCCACCATCAAGCCGGTGAGAAACACCGCCAGCAGCACGAACACCAGCAGGTAGGCGATGCCGGTGCCCTGGCCGCCGAACACCACCTGCAGAAACAGGTTGAACAGGGTCGTGAGAATCGTCAGCGGCATCGCCGCGTCGATCGCGCCGTTCACCGCGCCGGTCATCGTGCCGGTGGTCACCACCGACCACAGACCGGTGAGCCCGGCTCCAAAGCGCAGCTCCTTGCCCTGCAGATTGCCGCCACTGATCCAGCGGTCGAGGACCGGGTTGCCGGCCTGCTCCGCCCCCATGGCGACGGCGGCGCCGATCAGCAGCAGACCAAACACCAGGGCCAGCAGCAGGTTGCTCTGACGGCGGTTACCCACGAACCGCCCGAAGGCATCGAGCGTGGCCGCCGGAATGATCAACATCGCCCAGGTGCTCACCAGATTGCTGAGCAGGGTGGGGTTCTCGTAGGGATGCGCTGAGTTGGCACTCACATAGCCACCGCCGTTCTCGCCCAGCTGCTTGATCGCCTCGAACAGGGCGATCGGGCCCCGGGGCAGCAACTGACTGGCGCCTTCCAGCGTGGTGATCTGCAGTGGCGGCGCCAGGGTCATCGGCACGCCACACACCAACAGGAACAACGCCAGCAGCAGCGAGGCGGGGATCAACACGCGGGTGAGCGAGTGCAGCAGATCGCGGTGGAAGTTGCCGATCGGCCGGCCGCTGAAGCCGCGAATCACGGCGAAACCGACGGCTAGCCCAGTGCCCGCTGAGACGAACATCAGAAACTGCATCGCCCCCAGCTGGGCCAGGGTCCCCAGGCTCTGCTCGGGGATCAGATGCTGCTGGTCAGTGTTAGTGAGGAACGAGATCGTGGTGTGCAGTGCCAGATCCCAGCGCAGCCCCCCGAACCCCAGGGGGTTGAGCCAGTGCGGCTGCAGCAACAGCAGCGCCAGGGCCGGCAGCGCGAACAGCGCATTGCTGATCAACAGCGGCGCCAGATAACCGCTGGCGGATTCGGCGCTGCGGCCGGCATCACCGATCCAGCGCAGCAGAGCGGCCTCGATCGGGTTCAGCCAACGGTCCCAGGCCGGCTGGGGGCGGTCATCGAAGACCTCGAACAGGTGTCGCCCCAGGGAGGGGCCTGTGAGCGCAACCGCCGCCAGGGTGATGGCGGCCAGCAGCCAGGGGAGCATGCGGCCAGGGCGTGAATCAGACCGCTCCAGCCTCCAGCAGCTGCCGCTGCTGGCACAACTGCAAAAAGGTAGAAATGGCAGGCGGTTGTTGCTGGATGCCGGCCTGATCGATCCCAACGGTCAGCTGGCTGCGCTCTACCGGCAGGCGGTCAGCTAGATGCCTGCATAGCGCTGAGCAACACCGGCATCAACCACGCACGCAGCTGCGCCACCACTTCTGGGAGCGGCAGAGCATCGAGCTCGTTGCGCTTCAGAAAGGCCCGCCACTGGGCTTGTTTATTCGCATCGTCGGCGAACTCAATACTCAAACCCAGCGGCACCTTCTGCGGCAGGGGTGTCGATCGCACGGCAAAGGTCCGCCGCACGGCCTCTGCTAATACCAGCTCCTCCAGTTGCTCGCGATCAAGCAGCACCTGCAGATCGAAATAGTCCTTCAGACGGCTGTTCACCATGCCGAGGCTGACAATCGCCTGGAGCTTCTCGGCAACCACCGTGTACACGGGATAGGCACCCAGACGCGGAGGGTTCAACTCCTCCAAAAGCACCGGGTAATCGATCTGTTCAGCTAGAGCAACCGCTCCCTGCCGAAGCGGTTCAGCACCGCATCGAACGGCAGCTGCTCCTGCCGGGCCCGGTTGAGCAGACGCTGCCGAATCGAAGCGGCCCGGTTCGGGCTCACAGCAGGGCCTCCAGGTACGGCGCAATCACCCGCTGCATGCGCTGGGCCTTCGCCTGACGCCAGAGCTCATCAACGTTTATCCGCCGCTGGCTGCTGGCATCCCGCAGGGCTTCCAGCACCACCTCCATCCCCAGACGGCTGCGATGACGGAAGCAGTCGACCAGGGTTTTCTCCACCCCGTAAACCCGCAGACGAATGGGCCCCGAGCGGATCGTGTCCCGCTGCAGCCGCTGCAGTGCCGGCTCGGCATGGATCACCTCCAGCGGCGGGAACTGCAGCTTGGGCGTGTGGACACCGCGGGGCAGGCAGATCCAGACCCGGCGCGGCTGCTGGGTGCCCAGGTCGTGTAGCCGCAGGGCCGTGAGCAGGCAAAAAACCGCCTGGGGCACCCGCTTGGCCACGATCTCCAGATCGACGTGCTCCCGCACCGCCGCCTCAGGCAGGCCGTAGAGCCCCCGCTCCAGACGCTCCAGCAGGCCGCTCTCGCACAGGCGCGCCAGGGTCGAGCGATCGACGCCAGCCGCCGCAGCCTCCTTGACGCGCAGGAGGCCGCGGCTACGGGCCAGCTTCAGGGCCGTTTCTTTCCTGTCCAGCTGCGGGGTCATGGGGGCATCATGCGACAAAACCTGCGCATTGGAGCTCAACCATGCCTGTTTCGTCGCAGGAGCAGGTCTGTTTCGCCCACGGCAACACCAGGAACCCACTCTCAGCGGGGATGCCTTGCAGGCCACGCCCCTTTCCCCCGCCAGCAGAGCCGCCCCGACTGCGCTGTTCCCAGCGGAGGTCATCGGGGAGCGTGCTCTTCTCTTTATTGCGGCAGCTGCGCAGGGTGATGGGCCAGGGGCACTGGCGGCCTACAAGGCGGGGCTGGCGATCAGAGAAGGCCTGGCGCAGCTGGATCCGGCGAACACGCAGTGGCAGGTTGACGTGGCGGCATCTTGCGCCAAGCTGGGATCACTTGATTCTTTGCTGCGAATATCCACCAGGAAAGAGTATCTCTGTCATGGGTGTGAGATTATTCTTACGCTTAAGTGATCTGATCGATTGCACGTCAGCCAGGATTGGAACAGTTGGTTTGATCAGGCTTTTCATCAACTTTGAGCAAACCTGTGTAGCGGCTTAATGTTGCTGGCTGGGGTGCTCGCAAGCTTCCAAGCCTCCAAGCAGCCAGATATAGGGGTTGGCAGCGGGTTGTTGATCATCCTTCATGCCCACCCACCGCTGACAGCTCGCCAGCCATTGCCACCAAGCCCAACCGTCCCTGGTGTTCTGTGATGCCGCCGAGGTGAGCTGTGATCGCCAATGCTGGTCTGGTGAAGCTTTTAGCGTCTGTGTTTGGCCCGTTGGCGGCAGTGCTGACGGCTCTTCCCTTTTGGGGCTTCCCCCTGGGAGCCTTGCCTGTGGCGGCCCAGCCCATGGCGGCCCAACAGCTGTCTCTGCCCTGCCCCAGCAGCGCTGGTTGGCAGGTGGTGCGGCAGATCGAACTGCCGCGCGTTAATCGCGGCGGCAGGGCGCTGGGGGGATTTTCAGCGGCAATTTATAAGCCCAAGCCAGATCAGCTCTGGCTGCTTAGCGATCTGCCCCAAGGCAGCCTGAGCAGCCGGGATTTGGCTCTGGCGGGCCTGGCCAAGGGGAAAGAGTTGGCCCGGCCACTACCGCCGCCGCGGGAACTGCCCTTGCGCAGTGGAGCCAGCGCCGCCCTGCCGGCAGCGATCGATGCCGAGGCGATGGTGCTGCTGGGGGATCAGCTCTGGGTGGCCAGCGAGGGCAGGCGCAGCGCCGAGAGACCGCCCCAATTGCTCAAATTTGCGGCCAGCAGTGGTGAATTGCTTCAGGCGATCGCCCTGCCGGCCGCTTGGCAGGCGGCAAATAACAGCGGCCTGGCCAGCAATGGCGGCCCCGAATCGCTCACCCTGCTGCCGGGGCGGCATGGGCGGCCCCAAATGTTGATGGCGGCAGAACATCCGCTGCTCCAGGATCCAGCGCGCCAGCTGCGGCTGCTGCTCTGGAGTTGGCCTAAGGGCCTGGACCCCCGCCGCGATCCGCCCCAGGCGCGGGAGTGGGGCTCCCTGCTATTGCCACCGGAGCCGAATTGGGGCCTCACCGACCTACTGGCGCTGCCGTCTAATCAATTGCTAGCCCTGCTGCGCCGCTATGAAGCACCCGATCGCTGGCAGATCCGCCTGGCCCTCTACCCGCTGTTCACTGCTGCCCCGGCGGCCCGGCCGGTCCGGCCCCTGGCCCAGTGGGACCTGATTGCCAGCGGTCTCGCCCCTGATAACTGGGAGGGCTTGAGTTTCGGTCCCCGGATAGCGGATGGGCGACCAAGTCTGCTGCTGGTGAGCGACGACAACCTCAGCCCATTACAGGCAAACCGGGTGGCATTACTGGCCCCCCGCCAAACCAATTCTTGTAGCCGTTCACGATGAGCCGTCCCCGATGAATCGCCGCACCTTGCTGCTGCAACTGCTGGGTATTGCCGCAGCCAGCAGTATCAAACCCGCCCGGGCCCAAGGCCGCGACGCTGGCGCCTTGGGCGCTGGCCTGGCGCAGTCCCAGTCGCCCCAGCCACCCCTGCCTTTTCAACCCCTGCAGGGGCCCATTCCCTTGGCTGCCGATGGCCTAAGTGGCGCGCAGCAATTGCAGAGCTATAGCCGTATCGAATTACAGGATCTCCTGGTGCTGCCCAGGGGCTACCGCAGTGAGCTGTTACTCAGCTGGGGGGATCGCCTTGGCGATGGTCGCTTTGGCTTCAACAACGATTATCTCGCATTTCAGTTGCTTGGAGAAGACAAGATATCAGATGCAGCAAAGTCTCCAAAAGACAGGGAGCAATCGCAGAGGCGAGGGAAACTGAACGAGCGGCAGCAACTCGACGCGGAAGCTAAATCGAAGATTCGTGAGCCACTAAGTCAACGGGCGCTATTGACGATAAATTTCGAATACATCAGTGCCATCCCCTGGTGCGCTGGCTATCGGGAGGTGATCGGCGAATCGCTGCCCTTTGAGGAGCTAAAGGCGGCCCTGGCCAGCCGCGGTGGCAGCGTTGACCTGGCCGCCCTGCCGGCGGCGGATCCCCTGCGTGGGCCCCTGCTGGCGGTGGCCCAGGCCGCCATGGCCGACTTGGGCATCGGCGTCGCTGAGATTTTTCGCGATGGCGATGGCCGCTGGCGCCACCAGCCCGGCCGTTTCGATCGCCGCATCACCGGACTGACTGGCTGGGGCCGCCCCGACCAGCAACTGCGCACCAGCGGCCCCGCCGCCGCGGTGTTCCGCCGCCGCCAGCGCCTCGGCTACGACGACGGCCTGGGGGATCGGGTGATCGGCAGCTTCGCTAACTGCGCTGGCGGCCAGACCCCCTGGGGCACGGTGCTATCGGCGGAGGAAAACATCCACACCCACGTGGTGGAGCAGGTGTATGCCGACGGCTCCTCGCCGCTGCCGGCGGAGCGACCCTTTCGCTTCGATGGCCAGCGGCTGGAGGGCCTCGGCAATCCCTTTGGCCTGGCGGGCAATAAATATGGCTGGATGGTGGAATTGGATCCGCGCCAGCCGGCCCAACCGGCCGTAAAACACAGCTGGCTGGGGCGCTTTCGCCATGAGGCCGTGGCGGTGCGGGCCCGGCCCGGCGAGCCTCTGGTGGTGTATTCCGGCTGCGACCGCCACGGCGGCCATTTATATCGCTACGTGAGTGAATCACTTATTCGCGATCCTGCCGATCCCAGCAATTCGCGGCTGCTGGAGGCCGGCCGCCTGGAGGCGGCCCAGTTCAACGCCGATGGCAGCGGCCGCTGGATCCCCCTCAGCCCCGACACCCCCCTGGCGCCGCTGCCGCCCAGTCACTACGAGCGCCACGGCATCGCCCAAGCCTGCAGGTTGCCCCACAGCGACCGCTCTCGCGCTGGCGCGGAAGCCCTAGCCGATGATCGACAGCTGGCGGCCTATCTGCAGCGCTACCGCAACTTGGCGGATCTTTATCCAGGCCAGGGTGCCGAACAGATGGGCGCCATTTTGATCGATGCCCACCTGGCCGCCAATGCCGTTGGCGCCACCCCCACCGCCCGGCCAGAGGACACCGAGCTGGATCCGCTCAGCGGCGATCTGCTGATCAGCTTCACCGCCGCCGGCGCCGATGGGGAAGATCGACCCGATCCGGCCATCTTCCGGGGGCCGGCGGGACAAACCAGCTGGCCCTACGGCTGGCTGATGCGTCTCCAGGACAGCCCTGCCCGCCAGCGTCCTGGCTCCGGGGAGCAGTTGGGTGGTGATTTTCGCTGGCGCCTGGTGGCCAGTGGGGGCGCCCCCTGGCAGGGGGGCATGGGCTTTGCCAATCCCGACAACCTGGCCATCGATCGCGGCGGCAATATCTGGATGGTTACCGACCGCATCGGCAATCTAGATTTGTTTGGCAACAACAGTTGTTGGTTGTTGCCGGCCAGCGGCCCGGCCGCTGGCTCAGCCCTGCTATTTGCCACCGCACCGATGGAATCAGAAATGTGTGGTCCCTGTTTCGATGGCGACGAACGCAGCCTGTTCCTGGCGATACAACACCCCGGAGAAGAATATGGCGTTCACCAACAGGGCAATCAGGAATATCAGGCCCATGAGCTGCGCAACCGCGCTGGCCAGGCTTTCCAGCAGCTGCGCCTTGTGCCCCTGGGCTCCAACTGGCCTTCCACCATTCCTGGCCGCGCACCCCGGCCCGGCGTGGTAGCTATCTACCGCAACAACGGTGAACCACTCTTGGGAAAAGGTTAGAGCCGGTAAAAGGATAGAGATTGAGAAAGGAATTGAGACGGAGATATAGACAGGGAAATTGATAAAGGAATTGAGGCAGGGATCGAGGCAGGTATTGAGATCGAGACAGGTATTGAGATTGAGGTGGTGATTGAGACAGGGATAGGGGATGGTGACTGAGGTGGATGCAGGGCTGAGGATGTATATGCTTTTGAGATAGGAATTGAGATAGTGATTGAGACAGGGATATAGACGGCTGCGGAGATGGCGGTAGAGATGGGGGATGGAGCAGGAGCGCTGGCGGCGGCAGCTCGCCAAGGGGGCAAGGTGTTCCATGGCCCTGGCCCTGGCGCCAGGCTTGCGCCAGTGTGGACAAGCCCGCTTTGCCGCCCAGCTGCCCATCCATGGAGGTTCAAGCGCCCAACAGCGCCGCTGGGGCGGCGATGGTGACGATTCCCGCCGGTGAATACCGCATCGGTTCAGACCGCTTCTACCCAGAAGAGGCCCCCTCCCGCCTGGTAACCCTGGCCGCTTTTCAGATCGCCCAAACGCCGGTAACCAATGCTCAATTCGCCGCATTTGTGGCCGCCAGCGGCTACCGCACCGTGTCTGAGTTGCCACCAGATCCAGCACT
>CANHSW010000069.1 GCA_947463165.1 Cyanobacteriota bacterium | reverse complement strand
GGTTCCAGGGGATCGGTGGTACTGCCGTCTTGGAATCAGAAATGATCTTGAATTGGCCGTCGGCCTGGGCTTCGCCAATCATCACACGCTCAGAGGTGTGGTGGTTGGGGAACATCTTGATTTCGCCCTGGGGAGCAGCGAAGGTGATGCCGATCATGGCAGTACGCACCTTGTCAAGATCGTCAAAAGTGCCGGCCTTCTCAACGGCATTCTTCCAGAGATATACCATATTGTAGGCGGATTCAGCCGGGTCACCAGTCACCCGATCCGTGCCATAGGCGGCCTGGAAGTCAGCGGTGAACTTCTTGGAGGCCGGGGTGTCCAGGCTCATGAAGAAGTTCCAGGCAGCAAAAGTACCCGTGGTGTACTCGGGGCCGATCTGGCGAATTTCCTCCTCGGCGATTGAGAAGGACATGATCGGATACTTGGACGGATCAATACCAGCGGCCTTGAACTGCTTGAACAGGGCGACGTTGGAGTCACCGTTCAAGGTGTTGATGATGATGCCACCATCAGGGAATGCCTTCTTGATTTTGGCGATGATCGGGGCCACCTCGGTATTGCCGAGGGGGATGTAGTCTTCGCCAACCGTTTCGCCGCCCAAGGCCTTCATTTGCTCCTTGATGATGGTATTCGCGGTACGCGGATACACATAGTCAGAGCCAACTAGGTAAACCTTCTTGCCATACTTAGGAGCGTACTCCTTCATTAGCCATTCCACCGCAGGCTCAGCCTGCTGGTTTGGAACAGCACCGGTGTAGAAGATGTTCTTGGAACACTCCTGACCCTCATATTGAATGGGGTAGAACAGGATGTGATTCTTTGACTCATAAACCGGCATCATTGCCTTGCGGCTGGCGGATGTCCAACCGCCAAACACGATGGCGACCTTGTCGGAGTCGATCAGCTTCTGGGATTTCTCGGCGAAGGTGGGCCAGTCAGAGGCGCCATCTTCGGAAATCGCAGTAATCTTGTAGCTTTTGCCAGCAACCTTTACGCCGCCGGCATCATTAATCTCTTTAATCGCCATCTCTTCCACCTCCTTGAGGGTGGTTTCGGAGATGGCCATGGTGCCACTCAGAGAGTGGAGGATGCCAACTTTGATCTCCCCGTCAAAGTTGCCGCCGCCGCCACCGCCACCGCAGGCGACCAGGGAGAGACAAACTGTGGCTGCCGCTGCCCCCGAGGCAACACGTCTGGAAATACTGGGAATCATGTTCGACGTTTTCAAGAGGAAAATGTGCCGAAGGACGAACGGCCACTGGAAGTTACGGATCACCACCCGGCGAGTGTGTATTGGTTGCTACAGAAGCGGGCAGCAGGTCGGCTAACGCACAACAACAGTGGCTTTACAGGCGGTGAAAGTCTGGTCCCAACCTCATGCCAAACCCTCTGCCAACCTGCTGCCTAAACCTCTGAAACGTCTTTTGCCAAGGGTTTTGGCAAGACTTTTGCAAGTGCTTTATCAAGTCTTTTGCCAAGGCTTTTCCAAATCATCTGGCGAATCGCTTTGGCAACCAGTTGCACAACCCCCTTGCCCCTGGCGAACCCTCGAGGGCCCCTGGCGAATCTCCCGAGGGCCATTGGTAAACCGTTAACCTGGTAATTGTTGCAACAGAAAATTTTCCACCGCCTCTACCCCCTGGCCGCTGCGGATGTTGGTGAAGCACCAGGGCCGGCCGCCCCGCATGCGCTCGGTGTCGGCCTGCATCACTGCCAGGCTGGCGCCCACCATCGGCGCCAGATCGATTTTGTTGATTACCAGAAAGTCTGAGCGGGTGATCCCGGGTCCCCCCTTGCGCGGGATTTTGTCCCCCGCCGCCACGTCGATCACGTAGATGCACAGGTCTACCAGTTCTGGGCTGAAGCTGGCCGCCAGGTTGTCGCCGCCGCTCTCCACCAGCACCAGATCCAGCTGGGGGAAGGCCTGTTCCAGCTCCTGCACCGCCGCCCGGTTGATCGAGCAGTCCTCGCGAATGGCGGTGTGGGGACAGCCACCGGTTTCCACGCCGCGAATCCGCTCCGGCTGCAGCGCCCCGGCCCGGGTGAGGAATTGGGCATCCTCCTGGGTGTAGATGTCATTGGTAACCACGGCCAGCTCCAGGCGATCCCGCAGCCGCAGGCAGAGGGCCTCCACCAGGGCGGTCTTGCCGGAACCCACCGGTCCGGCCACCCCCACCCGCAACTTGCTCATCCAGCGGTGCAGCGCAGTGCTGCCATCCTGCCCACCAGCGGGCAAAGTTGGGTTTCGCCACCGGCTTTTACCAAAAACCGCTGTTGGCCAAAACGGCTGTTACTCAAAACCGCTGCAGCCCAAAATCAGCTGCGGAACAAGCGGGAATAGAGCTCAGCCTGGCCCAGTTGAGCCAATCCAGCGCCTACGCCACCACTCCACAGCTGCTCCGGCTCGCTGCCCAACAGCTGGGCGGCCTGCTCGGCCAGCAACGGGGCGAGCTGCAGCTGCAGGCGTTGGGCCTGGGTGGGGCCCAGGGGGACCAGGCGCAGGGCGGCGCTGAGCTGGTTGGCCACCCAGCCGTAGAGATAGGCCTCCACCAATTCAAGCGGCGCAATCTGGAGACACAGGCCAGCCCAGGCAAAGGCCGCCGGCCAGGCCAGCGGGGTGGCCTGCGGCAGGGGCCAGCCCAGGTCGGCCAGCAACTGCAGCAAAGAGCCCCCCATCTGGCGCTGCTGGGCCCGCAGTTCGGGGGCGTCCCGCTGGGCCAGCAGCCAGCCGTCGCGATCCAGCAGGGCTTCCCGGGCCGCAGCAGCCCCAGTGGGCGTCGCGGCAAAGGGCGCAGCCACAGGTGCAACTCCTGAGATATCCTTAATCTGAGCAATAAACTTAAATCCAGTATCAGCTACCTGCCCAGCATCGGCCATATGCCCAGTAACAGCCATTTGCTCAACTGGGGCCAAACGCCCGCCAGCATTTACTGGAGGCTCCGCTATATTCCCACGCTCAGCAACGGCTGATTTACCCGCATCGGCTAATTGCCCCACATCGGCAAATGTATCTACCTCAGCCAACTTCTCTGCTTCTGCCAGTTTCTCGGCGACGGCCATTTTCTCTGCGACGGCCAATTGTTGCCACTGGCGCAATTGCAAGGTCAAGCCCGGCAGGGCCGCCGCCTCCAGCCGCACCGCACCCCGCCGTAACTCGGCCTCCAGCCAATTTTGCACCGCGCCGACATCGGCCAGCCGTCCGGACTGCGCCAGCACCTCCAGGCCCTCGGCATAGCTAAACGCCCCCACGGGCAAGGCTGGACTGACCAGCTGATACAGCCTTAGCCGTGCCGCAGCAGCCCTGGCCGGATCAGCGGTTTCGGTTTCAGGTGTCATTGGCCTTAGCAGTGGCTGGGCTGGACGGTTCACGGGCACTAAATGGCTGTCTGGCATTAACTGGTTGGCTGGCCACAAACGCTTCTCTGACAGGAGTTAGCTGGCAGAAGTTCATTGGCAGAAGTTCATTGGCAGGCTGGTGATCGCCAGTAAGTTAACGATCGCTGCCCCTTAACTGACTACTCTCAAACCTGGGGGCTGTGGCCAAGCCGGTGGGCGAGGCAGGCATCCGCCAATTCAGCCGGCGCAATCTGCAGACATAGGCCAGCCCAGGCAACCGAGGTGGGTGCCTTTTATTGGATAGTCTGGGCACTGATTTAGCAGAGGGCGCTGATTGGCAGAAGCCACTGTTTGACAGAGGGAACTGATTCGCAAAAGCGACTGATCGCCTAAATGCATTTATTGGCAAAAGGCACTGATCGGTAAAAGCGCTGATTAACTAAAGGGTCTGATCAGCAGGATCACCGATCGCCATGCTGATCTCTGCAATGACTATGACCGCCTTACCCATCATTGGCATGGCTATTAATGGCATGGCTATGGCCGGCGTGCTGATGGTCTCCATGCTGATGGTCTCCATGGTGATGCTCGGTGTGCCCATGGCTGGCCGGCTGATCACTGACCGGTTGATCACTTGCGGGGTGATCACTGGTGGATTTATCGCTGCCAGGGGAGTGGGAGTGGGAGTGGGAGTGGGAGTGGGAGTGGCCGTAAGCCCCGCCCTCGGGATAAAAGGGCGCCACCATGGCCTCCACCGCCAGACCCCGGTGCTCCAACATTTGCGCCAATACCGAATCCCGCAACAGCCGCAACTCGTTGGTGTGGATCTCCATCGCCACGTGGCGATTGCCCAGGTGATAGGCCGCCTGCAGCAGGGCCAGGGGGCGGTGGGCCCGCACCCGCAGCAGCGCCTCCGGAGCGGCCTCCACCTGCACCAGTTGCTCCCCCTCGGCCGGAGCCAGCAGCTCGCCGGGCACCAGGGCCTCCCCCCGGGGCAACTGCAGCAGCAGCGCCCGGCCGCAGCTGCTATGGCGCAGGCCCCGCAGTCCCGTGCGCTCCTCCGCCCCCAGGGCCAGCCGCAGCGCTCCCGCCACGGGCTCGCTCAGCGGCAGGCGCCGACAGAGCAGCAGCGGGTTGGAGTTGGTGGCTTGCGGGCTAGCTGCGTAGGACATGGGCAACAGGTGCTGTCATGAGTATCCCCAGCCCCAGCCTCCCAGTGGATACCCAGCTCGCAACAGGGATAGCCGCCCCTGACGACCCCGGGCGGGGGGAATGGCAGGGCGGCTGGCATGGGGCCGTGCGGCTGCGATTCCAGCAGGGGTCGCAGGGCCACACCATCCACCAGGGATCGGCCCTGGCGCCGATGAAGCTGCCCCGGGCGATTCAGCAGGGCGATGGACGCTGCGAACTGCCGCTGTTGCATACCGCCGGCGGCCTGGTGGGGGGCGATCAGATCACCATTGCGGCCGAACTGGCGGCCGGCAGTGCCGCCCTGCTCACCAGCGTGGCGGCCCAGAAGGTGTATGGCAGCGTGGGACGCTCGCGGCTGAGGCCCGCCGGCGCCTGGGCCCGCCAACAGCTCAACTTTGAGTTGCTTGCCGGAGCCGACCTGGAGTGGCTGCCCCAGGAGCTGGTGCTGTTCTCCAACGGCCTGGTGGAGCAGCGCTGCCGGGTGGAACTGGCCGAGACGGCCTCCTTTCTGGGGGCGGAAGTGGTGCGGCTGGGCCGCAGCGCCGCCGGGGAGGCACTAGATGCCGGCCGCTGGCGCTCCCAATTGGAGATTCGCCGCCAGCTCAGCCAGGGTTGGCGCTGGGAGCTGGTGGACCGACTGGAATTGGCCGGCGATGCCCTGGCAAACGAACACGGCATGGCCGGGGAGGCTGTGCATGGCTCCCTGGTGTGGGCAGCGCCCAGCCCCTTGGCCGGCCCAACCCTGACCCAACTGCTGGCCGATTGCCGCAGCGACCGGCTGGGGTTGGCGGGCACCATGGCCTGTGGTCCCCTGGAACAGGGGCTGGTGGCCCGCTATCGGGGCCCCTCGTCCCAGGCGGCGCGCCACTGGTTCACGCGCATCTGGGCGCGCATCCGGGCGGTGCGGGGGCTGGCCGCACCGCAACTGCCGCGGGTGTGGCCATTCCAGGAAACGCCCCTCTCAAAAACGCCCCTCTCATTGGCCGAGCAGCGCCAAACCGCCTGCGCCCAGGCTGGATTCGCGGCGCCATGAGCGCGCCGCTGCTGCGGCTGCTGCTGGAGGTGCTGCCCTGCCTGCTGCTGGGGGTGTTGCTGGAGTGGCGCTGGCCGAAACTGTCGCGTCAACTGTCTCCGCCCCTGATCCGCTACGGCGTTCCCCTGAGCGTTTTGGGGATGCTGCTGCGTTCAGGGCTGGAGCGCTCGATGCTCTGGGCCGGCTTGCTGGCCCTGGTGGGCATCGGCGCTGGCTTGGCGCTGCTGCGCTGGCTGCCAGGCCTGCGGCAGCTGCTGCCGCTACCGGCCCTGCGGTTGGGGGCGGTGGCGGGCAACACCGCCTACTTCGGCTTCCCGGTGGTGATGGCCCTGCTGCCGCCGGCCGCGATGGGCACGGCGGTGGCCTACGACCTGGCGGCGACACTGCTGATCTGGGGCCTGGGGCCGGCCCTGTTGACCGGCGAGCGCCTGCAGGGGCGGCCCCTGCTCCGCGCCCTGGCCCATAGCCCCGCCTGTCGGGCCCTGGTGTTGGCTTTGCTGGTGGGGCTCACCCCCTGGAGCCAGCAATTGGGGGCGCTGCTAATGGTGCCAGCGCGGCTGGTGCTGCTGTTGGCGCTAACGATCCTGGGCATCCATCTGGGCCCGTTGCTGCGCCAACCGCCAGGCGAGCGGCTCAGCCCCTGGCGCCTATGGCCGGCCTTGACGATCAAACTGCTGCTATTTCCAGCGGCGATGTTGGCGCTCAGCCTGCTCACCCCCCTGCCCCCCCTGGCCCGTCAGGCGGTGGTGCTGCAGGCCGCCGCACCCACGGCCTTGGCGGTACTGCTGCTGAGCGAGGCCAGCCCCGCCAGCAACGACGGCTCCAGCGCCAGGGCGGCGACCCTGGTGCTGTGGAGCACGGCCATCGCCCTGGGGAGCGTTCCCCTATGGCGTCTGCTGGTGGGTTGAGCCAGGCAATTGGCCCAGCCAATTACAGAGCTAGGGCTGAATTGAGGCCAGGGCGCGGCGGCTCTGGGCCAACACCGGTGCCGGCAAGGCCAGGAAGCCGAGGGCCTGGGCCATTTCCTAGGCCCAGGTGAGGGCGGCGGCCTGCAGGGGCTGCTTCACATAGGCGGCCTCCGCATAGCCGATGGCGCCGCGCAGCTGGGTGCGTTGAGCCGCCACGCCCTCGTTGCCCTTAGCGCCGCTGCCGTTGGGCCATTTAACGTTTTTACCCACTCCCAAGCCGCTGCTAGCGATCAGGAACCCAGCAGGGCGGTGCACTCCAGCCGCTCCTGGCTGGCATCGCGGCGTTGCAGGCGTAGGCGGATGATTTCGGCCAGATAGGCGGCATCGTCACCGACGCCGCAGAAGCGGGCCGATCCCCAGGTTTGCAGCCAGGGCAGGCCAATGAAATAGAGGCCGCTGCTGGGGGTGACGCCTCGCTCATGGCTGGGGTAGCCGGCACCATCGAACACGGGCACGTCAATCCAACTGAAATCGGCGCCGTAACCGGTACACCAGATCACCGCCGCCAGGGGCTCATCGGTTAAATCCAAGCTGCAGGGATGGCCGGGCATGGGCTGCCAGCAGGGTTGATAGGCGGGCTGCTCTGGCGCCTCGATCGACTCGCGGGCGATATAGGCATCGATGCTGGAACAGATACGGCTGTAGACGGCATCGGCCTGGTCGAGATTGGCGGCTAGATCGTTGGCGAAGCGAATCTCGCCAGGCGCCAGTTGCTGCAGGCGGCCATAGAGTTGCATGCCCTCGATGGCGCGGTGGCGCAGATCGATCTCGCGGCCGCCATCGCGCCCGGTGAGGTAGTGGTTGGTTTTGGCGCGCACCAGCTTGGGATCGGCGTGCTGGTGGATCGGCATTGAGTAATAGCCCATCCGATCCAGCCAATCCACCACATCCCGGCCGCGATAGCGCCGGGGTGAGCGGGGCGCCGAGCCGACGCTGAGGTGAACGCGGCGGCCGGCCAGAAATAGATCTTCCGCGATCTGACAGCCCGACTGGCCACTGCCCACCACCAGCACCGGCCCGGGCGGCAGCCGCTCTGGATTGCGATAGTCGCGGGCGTCGAGCTGCACCACCCCGGCCGGCAACCGTTCGGCTTGGCCATGGCGCCGGGGCCGATGGTAGCCGCCGGTGGCTACCACCACCTGGCTGGCTTCCAGTTCCCCTTCTGAGGTGAGCAGCCGATAGCCCTGGCCCTGCCGCTGCAGGCTCAAAACACTCACCCCTTCCCGCACATCGGCCTGGATCCGGGCCGCGAAACGGCGCAGGTAGGCGACGATCTGCTCCCGGCCCATGAAACCCTCGGGATCGTCGCCGTCGTAGGCGAAATCGGGCAGGCGGCACTGCCAATTGGGGGTAACCAGGCAGAAGGAATCCCAGCGCTGCTGCTCCCAGGCGTAGCCAATCCGGTGGCGCTCCAGCACTAGCGGTCTGATGCCGCGCCGCTGCAGGCAGCTGGCCAACGAAAGTCCGGCTTGGCCGCCCCCCACGATCACCACCGACTGGCGGCGGGCCTGCCGGCCAGCAGCAGCGGCGGCACTGGCCAGGGAACTATCCAAGGAATCGACCAAGGATCCGTCTGGGGAACCATCCCAGGAACCGCCCAGAGAACCGCCCGGTGAACCGCCTAGGGAAGGATCCAAGGGATAAGCCGCTAATTAGAAGGCAAGCTTCGGCGCCATTGATCATCCATTTGGTAGCGATAGTCACCATGCCAGCCAGCGGCAGGCCAGCCAAGGGGCGCGCCGGTCTTGGTGGTAACAACGGCGACATTCCGACCATAAAAGCCATGCAAACTTCAGCTCGCTGTTTCTGTTTCAGGCCCGGCTTCGATGCCTCAAGTCACGCGTCCCGCCAACCAGCCGGGAGATTTTTTGGTTGACTACGAGGAGAAAGTATTTCCAGATATCAAAGCTGAGCCAGGCGAGAAAGCCCTGGTAACTTTTCACACCGTGGCCTTCGAAGGTTCGATCGGCCTGGTGAACCTATTGCAGGCCAGTCGGCTGATCAACAAGGGATTTGAAACCTCGATTTTGCTCTACGGTCCTGGCGTGACCCTGGGGGTACAGCGGGGTTTCCCAAAACTGGGCGATGCCGCCTTTGACGGCCATCTCAATTTCAATGCCCGCATCCAGAAGTTTATGGACCAAGGGGGCAAAGTGTATGCCTGTCGCTTTGCACTTCAGGCCCTCTATGGCCACGGGGAAGGGGCGCTGATCCCTGGCATTACACCAATTAACCCTTTGGACGTGATGGATCTAATTTTGATGCATCGCAAGGAGGGCTCCTTCATCCTCGACACCTGGACCCTTTGATTTAATGCCATTTGGCATGGATCCACCCGCCACGACTCCATTTGGCATAGCTCTAATTAGCATGGCTCTATTT
>CANHSW010000068.1 GCA_947463165.1 Cyanobacteriota bacterium | reverse complement strand
GGAGCAGGCTCTGGCCAGCAAGGTGCTGGTGATCACCGGCGGCCCCGGGGTGGGCAAGACCACCCTCATCAACGCCATCCTGCAGATCCTGGCGGCCAAGACGCTGCGCATCCAGCTGTGTGCCCCCACCGGCCGGGCCGCCAAACGCATGGCGGAAACCACCGGCCTGGAGGCGAAAACGATCCACCGGCTGCTGGAATTCGATCCCGCCGCCTACGGCTTCCGCCGCGGCGCTGAGCTGCCGCTGGACTGCGACCTGCTGGTGGTGGATGAAACCTCGATGGTGGATGTGCCATTGATGGCCTCGCTGCTGGCGGCGATTCCGCCCGAGGCGGCGCTGTTGTTTGTGGGCGATGTGGACCAGCTGCCCTCGGTGGGTCCGGGCCAGGTGCTCTCCGATGTGATCGGCAGCGGCGCTGTGCCCGTGGCCCGGCTCACGGAGGTGTTCCGCCAGGCGGCCTCCAGCCGCATCATCACCACCGCCCACGCCATCAACGCCGGCCAGATCCCCGATCTACGCCCCCCGGCCGTTCGCGGCGGCACTGGCACTGGCGCCAGCAGCGATTTCTATTTCCTGCCGGCCGAAACGCCAGAGCAGGCGGTGAATTTGATCCTCAAGGTGGTGGGCGAGCGCATCCCAGCCCGCTTTGGCTTTGATCCGATCGGCCAGGTGCAGGTGCTCTGCCCGATGGCCCGCGGTGGTTGCGGCTCCAGGTCGCTGAATATCGACTTGCAAAAGCTACTAAATCCTGATCCGGTTGAGCAGGTGGAGCGCTTCGGTTGGCGGTTTGCGCCGGGCGACAAGGTGATGCAGATCGCCAATGACTACGAGAAGGAGGTTTTCAATGGCGATGTAGGCACCATCGACTCCATCGACGCCGACAACAGTGAACTGAGTGTGCTGTTCCCCACCAGCGAGGCTGGCGGCCAGGGCGCTGCGGCGGGCAGCCGGGTGGTGATCTACGGCTGGGGCGAACTCGATCACCTGGTGCCCGCCTATGCCTGCACGATCCACAAAAGCCAGGGCAGCGAATATCCCGCCGTGGTGATACCGCTGCTCACCCAGCACTACGCGATGTTGCAGCGCAATCTCGTTTACACGGGCCTCACCCGCGGCAAGCAGCTGGTGGTGTTGGTGGGCCAGAAAAAAGCCCTGGCAATGGCAGTTAAAAATCACCTGGGCCGCAGGCGCTACACCAAGCTGGCGGAGTGGTTGGCCGCCTGATCAGGGGCCCCGTTTGAAGGGCCCCGAGAGCTTGGCCGATCCTCGTCGCCGCCTCAGAAGAGTGTGATCGGGTCGCTGGCGCTCAGGGCGTAAGAGGCCAGGAAGAGGATTGCGTCAGTGGTTTGCTGGAAGCCGGCCGTGGAGTCGTTGATGGCAACGAAGGTGCCGTTGCTGCCGATCACGGTGAAGGCGGCGGCGGAGGCTGTGGGGAAGGCCGCATCATTGAGTAGCGCACTGATGTTGCTGGCATTGAGAGCGGTAAGGCTGCCCTTGGAGGAGAGCAGGGTTGTGGGCGTGGCAAAGGAGGCCATCACAATGCGATCCGCAGCCTCGTAATTGCTCACGGTGTCATAGGCGGAGAGGATGGATTGCGAGAGGGTTTGCCAGGAGAAGCTGTCGCTCTGGGAGATGATGCCGGTGAGCGTGTCTCGCGTGGCGGAGCCATTGAGGGTGGCGACAGAGAAGGATGGGGAAAGGATGGCGGAAACGTTGCCCGCTGGATCCGCAAAAGAGAGCGTTTTCCCCGAACCCTGGCCGATGGTCTGGATGTTGGCTGGGGTGAGCGAATAGGAGAAGATACCGGAGGAATTGGCGACTGTGGTGCCCAAGATGGTGCCGCCATGGCGCACCGCGACGCTCTGGCCAGCGGTGCTGGTACCGCTGATCTGTTGATCACTGAGCTGAGACGTAATTGTGCTGTCGCTGCCCCCCACCGTGAGGCCGCTGATCGCCGGTGCGCTGGTGTCAACGGAGAAGGCGGCAAAGCTGGAGAGGGAGGCGCCGCTGTTGCCAGCGGCATCGATCTGGCGCACCCGCACAGCTCCTCTGGCGTAGGAGCCAGCCGCCACAGTGAAGGAGCTGCCGGAGCCCGGGGTCCAGGTGGATCCAGCATCGCTGGAATACTGCCAACTGGCGCCCGCTTCCAAACCGCCGATTGCGAGGGAGGGATTGTTGGTGAGGCGGTCTGTGGTTGAACTGCCGGTGTCCGCGACCAGCGCCAAAGTGGGAAGTGCCGGTGCGGCGGTGTCGATGCTGAAAGCGGCAAAGCTGTCCAGCGCCACGCCCGTGTTGGCCGCGAGATCGATCTGTCGCACTTGCACCTGGCCGCTGGCGTAGCTGCCAGGCGCGATCGAGAAGGAGGTGCCGGAACCGGTCGTCCAGGTGGCGCCCCTGTCGGTGGAGTACTGCCAGAGGGCGCCGGGTTCCAGTCCTCTCACAGTGAGTGAACGGTTGCGGGTGAGACGATCGCCGCTGGAGCTGCCCGTGTCGGCCGCCAGGGCCAGAATCGGTGCGGCAGGGGCGATGGCATCGACCGTGAAGGCGGCAAAGGAGGTGAGCGGAACCCCGAAGTTGCCAGCGGCATCGATCTGGCGCACCTGCACCCGCCCGACGGTGTAGGCGGCGGAATCAACCGAGAACGAGGAGCCCGAGCCGACCCGCCAAGAGGAACCGCTGTCGCTCGAATACTGCCAGCTGGCCCCCGCTTCCAGCCCGCTGACCAACAGGTTGGGATTGGCCGTGAGCCGATCCGTGTTGGAGCGCCCGCTATCGGCGGCCAGGGCAAGGGATGGCGCGGCGGGGGCTGTGGTGTCGATGGTGAAGCCGGCAAAACTGGTTAGGGGAGCGCCGCTGTTGCCGGCGGCATCGCTCTGGCGCACCATCACCTGCCCATCTGTGTAGCTGCCCGCCGCGACAGAGAAGGAGTTGCCTAAACCGGCTGTCCAGGAGCTGCCGGAATTGATCGAAAACTGCCAGGTGGCCGCCGCTTCCAGGCCGCTGACGCTGAGGCTGGCGGCGTTGGTGAGGCGATCGCTGCCGGAAGCACCGGTGTCGGCCACCAGCGCCAGGCTGGGAGCGCCAGGGGCTGAGTTGTCTACCGTGAACGCGGCAAAGCTGCTGTTGGCATCACCAATGTTGCCGGCCCTGTCGATCTGGCGCACTTGCACCTGGGCTTCCCCGTAGTCGCCGGCGGGTACAGAGAAGCTGGTGCCGGATCCCGTGGACCAGCTGCTGCCGCCATCCGTGGAAAACTGCCAGCTGGCGCCCGCTTCCAGCCCGCTGATCGCAAGCATGGCCTGGCTGGTGAGGCGGTCATTGCTTGACACACCGGTGTCGGTGGTCAGGGCGAGGTTGGGTATCAGGGGATCGCTGACATCTACCGTGAAGGCCGCGAAAGTGGTGAGCGCCGCGCCGCTGTTACCAGCAGCGTCAATCTGCCGCACACGCACCTGGCCAGCGGTGTAATCAGCCGCCGCAACCACAAAGGAGTTGCCGGAGCCGCTGGTCCAAGTCGTGCCCGCGTTCGTGGAGAACTGCCAGCTGGCATCCTGCTCCAGGCCGCTGATCAACAGGGTGGGATCGTTGGTGTAGCGATCGCCGCTGGAGCTGCCGCTGTCGTTGGCCAGGTTGAGTGTGGGGGGCAGGGCAATCGTGTCGACCGTGAAGGCCGCGAAAGTGGTGAGGGCGGCGCCGCTGTTGCCAGCCGCGTCGATCTGCCGCACGCGCACCCTGCCAGTGGCATAGCTGGCGGGGGCCACGGAGAAGGAGCTGCCGGAGCCATTGGTCCAGGAGCTGCCGGCATCGGTGGAGAACTGCCAGCTGGCGCCCGCTTCCATACCGCTGATGGCCAAGTTGGCATTGTTTGTCAACCGATCGGTGCTGGAGCGGCCGGTGTCGGCGGCGAGGCTGAGGGCCACGGCGCCAGGCGCTGTGGTGTCAACCGTGAAGGCGGGGAAGTTGGAGACGACATCTGCGGGAGTGGCGCTGCGTCGCACCCGCACCTGACCTGTGGCGTAGGTGCCGGCATTGACGAGGAAGGAGCTGCCTGAACCGTTGCTCCAACTCGTGCCGGCATTGGTGGAAAACTGCCAGGCCGTGCCGCTGCTCAAACCCAGCACGTTGATGCTGCGGTTGTTGGTGAGGCGATCGGTGGCGGAGCTGCCGGTGTCATCAGCCAGTGCCAGGCCCAAGACAAGGGTTGTCACCAACCCGGTGGCTGCCGAGGTAACAGATTCAGCGGTGTTGCCGCCGTCGATGTAGGAGGCGGTAACGGAGATCGCCTTGCCAACGAGGGCCTGGCTGAGCAGCAGGCTGGGGCCAGTGGCACCCGCGATGGCGTTGCCATCCGCCCTCCACTGGTAGGCGATGGCATTGGCTCCGGAGCTGGGGATGCCATCGGCATCAGCGAGGCTGTTGGCGGCGGTGAGGGTTTGGCCCTGGGTGGGGTTGCCGCTGATGGTGACGCTGCCGGTGGGGCTGTCGTTGATGTTGGCCACCGCCGCGGTGGCTGCCGAGGTAACGGATTCAGGGGTGTTTTCGTCGTCGATGTAGGAGGCGGTAATGGAGATCGCCTTGCCGACGAGGGCCTGGCTGAGCAGCAGGCTGGGGCCAGTGGCACCAGCGATGGCGTTGCCATTCGCCCTCCACTGGTAGGCGATGGCATTGGCTCCGGAAGTGGGGATGCCATCGGCATCAGCGAGGCTGTTGGCGGCGGTGAGGGTTTGGCCCTCGGTGGGGTTGCCGCTGATGCTGACGCTGCCGGTGGGGGACTGGTTGAAGCCGCCGCCGAGGACTGTGACGGTGAGGCTGGATGCTCCCAGGGCGCTGGCCAGGGTGATCGGGATTCCCTCGGTGGGATACCAGAGGCTGTAGGTGTGCGAACCAATCGCTACATTGCTGAGGGCAAAACTGAGGCGGCCATCGCTACCAGCCGTTTGGGATGCCACCACGTTCGCGCCATCTTTGAGCTGCACCGCCAGCCCCGGGGTGGCCCAGCTTTTCAGGGTGAAGAATGTTTTGCGGGTGATGTTGTCGGTGCGGCTGCCGCTGCCGTCGCTGTTGAGGGTGTCGTCTTTGTTAACCAGGTCGATCAGGTTGAAGCGAGCCGCCATCACATCTGTGCCGGTGCCGTTGCCATCACTCAACAGGCCAGCGGGCGTTTGGATGCCGGATACGTTGCCGAGGCTATAAAGCACGCTGCCTCCTTCGCCGTTGCCCAGGTAGGTGGCGGACTGGCCAAATGAGGCCAGGTTTTGGCCACTGATCAGCTCGATCTGGCGGTTGGCGAGATTCACCGCGAAGAGATCGCCGGCAGTTGCGGCGCTGTCGATGAAGGCGAGGCCATCATTGCCAAAGCTGCTGGCATTATTTGCCGAAAAGAAGGCGAGACGGCTATCTTCTGAAACACCAAGCAGCGTGACAGAAGGGGCAATTTGTTGCTTGCTGGCGGCCGTATGGGAGAGGATGCGCGTTGTGCTGATTTGGCCGGCGGCAGGCATACCAGCACTTAGATCTGTCAGTAAAGCCGCCAGGGTGTATTGGCTGTCAGCACCACTGCCATAGCTGTTGCCCTCCGTCGCCATCCAGCCCAGATAGCTGTGTTGCCACACCAGTGCTGTGCTATCGGGTGTGAAAAAGCGCGCATTGTTCTCAATGTCACCCCAGGCGCCGTAGCTCAGGTGGGTGCCTGTGTCGTTAGAGGCATTGAGGATGCGAATAGCGCCCGTTTGCGTATCCGTCAACAGCAATGCTGTACCGGATACGCCGACGGTGAAGCCACCGCTGTTGCTCTGCATATCGACAGCAAAGGCCACGTAGCGGCCATCCGGCGACACGGTGAGGCTGCCCGTGAGGTAGGCCGCGTTGAGGGCCTGGCTCGTGATCGGGATGGCGCTGCTGCTGCTGCTGCTCACGTGGCTGAGCAGTTCAAGGGTCCCTGTCGTTAGGTTGACGCGGAAGAGATCGGCCTTGCTGGTGTTGCCATCGCTATTAAAACCAAGCTTGGTGGCATCGTTGGCCGAGAAGTAAACGTGATTGCCACTGATCTGTTCGAAGCTGACCGCTTGGGCGGAGCTGCTGCTGCTGGCCGCCATGGAGGCGCGACTGAGCAGTCGGAAGCTGCCGTCGCTGAGGTTGACGCTGATCAGGTCGCCACTGGTTAGCGCGTTGTCGCTGAAACCGAAGGCGCTGGCATCGTTGACACTGAAAACCGCGAAAGCGCCATTGGCGCTGCTGCCCCGCAGGGTGACGGCCGTGCCAGCGCTGGCGGTGGGATCCGCGGCGCTATGGCTGAGCAGGCGAATCAATCCGGTTTGGAGATTAGCGGCAAAGAGATCCGCCACGGCGGGAGCGCTGTCGCTGAAGGCGAGGCCGTTGTTGCCAAGTTTGCTGGCGTCATTTGCCGCGAAAAAGACGGTTTTGCCATCGGCGGATAAGCTGACCTGGCTGACATTGGCCGCCAGGGATTGGAGATGACCAGGGCTGGCGGAATGGCTGAGCAGCAGTTGTTCGCCACTGGCTAGATTGGTGGCCAAGAGGTCGGTGGAGGCCACCAAGCTTTCGGCGCGCATCTGCTCGGTGAGATTGCCGGCTTGGGCCTCCAGCAGGCTGACGCCATAGCCACTGCCGCCGAGGCTGGTGGCGACGGAGCCGGTGCTGCCGGAGCTGTTCCAGTTGAAATTGGGCTGGTTGCCGCTGGTGAATTTGGCTGCGGTCGCTTTCACCAGGATGCCATCAGCTGCATCTTGAAGCTCCAACTTCACCGCTTTGGTGGTGGTGCCCCCGTCGAGGGCTTGCACCCAAAAGCTCAACTGGCCCGTTGCCCGAGCGATACCGGCACCGCTGCTAACTGTGGCGGCGACACCATCATTGCTGATCGAGCCTCCGGAGAGGGCAAAGCTCAGTTTGCTGGGGTCGATGTCCGACACACGCAGGCTGGTGAGTTTGGTTTTGCCAGCGGTGCTGGGATAGCCGCCCTCTACCAGCGCCCAGCTGGTGGGTTGGGGTTTGCCAGGAGTGGTGAAGTTGCCGATCGCTTCTGCATAGTTGCTTGTAAACACCGCAAACTTTTGATCAGCGCTAATGCCCACAAGTTGGGCTTGCCTTGAGCGGCTGGTGCTGGCACTGCCACCGGCCGTGAGCAGACGGGTGCTGCCGGTGAGGCGATCAAAGCCGATCAGATCGCTGTAAGGGCCTGCGCTCAGATTGCTGGTGTCGCTGAAGTTCGTACCTGCATTGCCAAAGGAGCTGACGGCATTGGTGCCGTAGACAACATGGCGGCCATTCGCGGACAGCCCGGCATAAGCTATAGCGCTGGAGCCAACGATATTTGGGTCCGTGGCGCCGCGGTTCACCAGTTGCCCACTGCCGCTGCTTGCATCGGCGACAACCAAATTGCCGCTGATGGAGATCGGCGTGATGTCGCTGATTCCAGGGCCTCGCCAACCCACGGAAACGTGGTCGCCACCACTACCCTCTTGTTGCTGCACTTCGATGTAGTAAGACTGGCCCGCGGTGAGGGAGATGCTGGCGGAGGTTTGGGAGGCGTATTTGTTCCACTGCTGGAAGTCGGTCCAGCCGGATACTGAGGCGATCTGTACTTTGTTGGCAGCGGCATCGTTGCTGCTCAGATAGAGGCGCCCATTGTCATCAGAGGCTAGATAGAAGGTGTAGCTGCCCGTGGCGGGCGCGATGATCGTGCCACGAATGCGTCTTGAGTAGTCATCACCCACGTTTTGTGGCGTAGTCAAGCTGGTCAGCATCGAGCTGCTGCTTGCCGCCAGCGTGTCCCAGCTGTTGTTGGTGTAAACAGCCTGGCCAGCCCAGCGCTGTTCCTCGAAGCGAGGACCGGTAGGCAGGTCGTACACCAGTACACCCTGATCGACAGGCATCTGGCCCTTGACGGATCCCAATCCAGTTGTCGCTGTGGTCAGAGCGTTGTTGCTACCTGGGGCTGTGGATACCAATAGCTCACCCCCTAGCTTGATTTGGGAGCGGATATTGAAAGTTTCAGACTTTGTGATAGCAATATTGCCGTAGGAATCCACTACTTCCGCCCGGAAGCTGTGGGCGCCATTGCTGAGGGATGGGGTGGTGATCGCCCAGGTGCCTTGGGCTGTGGCCCTGGTTGCGGCAATTGCCGTAACACCGTCGTAGATGGTTACCGTGGATCCGGCGACAGCGGTGCCGCTGAGCCCCAAGCTGGAATCGCGCGTGTAGCTTCCGGAAAGGATTGAGGCGCTCAGCCCCGCATCGGTGATGGCGGTGGGGGAGAGCGAATAGGTGGAGACTGATTCCGGCTGGTCAGCATTGAGCGCAGCGGTCTGAATAAACCGGCTGGGCTGGGCTGGCAGAAAATCGCTTTCCGTCATCAATCGCCGGCTGATCCCCGGACCAGACCAGGCGACGGAGAGATGATCTCCCCAGTAATCCTCTAGTTGATAAGCTCGCAGAATGTAGCGTTGGCCGGCGAGCAATTGTTGAGGCGGGGATTGCTGGTTATCCGTCTCATCCCAGGCTTTGGGGCTCGGATCGTTGGATGACGCCAACTCCTGTTCGGCGTCTGGCGTGTTGAACGGCGCCAGGGTGAGGCGACCAACATCGCCTGCGGTAATCCAGAAGCTGTAAGCACCGCTTGTCGGCACGGTGAACACCCCTGTGATTCGGCGCGAGTAGTCGTCCGCGACATTTTGCTCGGCGTCAAAGGCGCTGAGCAGCTGGGTGACGTCCGGGGTGGCGCTCCAGTCGCGGTTGTTGTAGGCCGATCCGTAGTCATTCCAACGCTCCTCCACTATGCGATTACCCCCCACCACGATCTTGGCCGTGCTGAGGCTGGAGGAGCCGAGATTGTCGGTGGCCCGCAGCCTGAGGCTCAGTTCATAGGATCCCAAGGGCAGGGCAGCCGCGTTGGCAACGGTGATCCTTCCT